>NZ_LZGR01000022.1:0-220168 GCF_001690255.1 Gilliamella sp. App2-1 | reverse complement strand
GCAAAAGCAAAAACACAACAACCAGCTTAGAAAGGGCGCACTACTTGCTACTTTAAATGGTAATAGCATTGCTGCGCTGGCCGGCTTAGGGCATGCCAATGGCAATGACCGCAGTAATGATTTTGATGCTCAATATATCACCGCCAAATTAAATGACACCATCACGTTAAAAGGTTGGCTCGGTTCTTATAAATTTAATGATGGCGATCAGGTCGAGGTGGTCGCCGAAAAGCACGCTGACCATTACGAAGTGTACGCCATGCTCAAACCCAGTGAACAAATTATCTCACTAGTCCCTTTATGTTTTGCCGGGCGTAACCAAGCCTTTAAACACTATCGTTTACCTATGTTTATCTTTTATGTTATTTGTGTACTATTAATGAACTACTTTTTTTTCGATTTTAGTTTAGAAAATCTGACCATTGGTTTTAGTTCATTAGGGGTAATGTTAGGGGCAGCTTTTTTTATGGTTTACAAAAATTCGCTTGCCACCCATGTAACGCTGGCGGAACGCATTTTTACCGTGTTGGGCTGGCAAGATGTCAAAAATATCAATTTAGTTAAAATAAGTAAGCAATATATTGCTAAATTAATTGCTCAAGGGAAATATGTAGAAAAGTATAATAATAAGACTGATCAATATATTAGACCATCTATGTCGGGAGTAGGATGGAGTTTTTTTTACTACGACCCAGAAGTATTATGCAAAAAAGGCAAGTCTCCCTTAGGAGTTAAAAATAAAAAAACAAAATAATTTCATAAGGAATTCAATGATGCCTTACGCAAAATATGATGGCAAAGATCCCATCTATAAAGATAAAGAGCAGCTATTAAAAAAAACCGGTATTAGTATTACCGATCCAATCCTACCGCCCAAAAATTTGGTTAAGTTAACCGGCACCCTATCCGAATTTAAAGGTCTGTTTTGCTATGCGCCACTTGCTGATGGCGCTTATTTAAGTGACGAGCAAAAACAAAAACAGCAAAATCAGCTTAGAAAGGGCGCACTACTTGCCACTTTAAATGGTAATAGTATTGCTGCGCTGGCTGGCTTAGGCCATGCCAATGGCAATGACCGCAGTAATGAGATAGATGCCCAGTATGTTACTGCCAAATTAAATGACACCATCACGTTAAAAGGTTGGCTCGGTTCTTATAAATTTAATGATGGCGATCAGGTCGAAGTGGTAGCCGAAAAGCACGCTGACCATTACGAAGTGTACGCCATGCTCAAACCCAGTGAACAAATTATCTCGCTGATCCCTTTATGTTTTGCCGGGCGTAACCAAGCATTTAAACACTATCGTTTGCCTATGTTTTTCTTTTATGTTATTTGCGTGCTATTAATGAACTACTTTTTTTTCGATTTTTCGTTGGAAAATTTGACCATTGGTTTTAGTACATTAGGGGTAATATTAGGGGCAGCTTTTTTTAGGGTTTACAAAAATTCGCTTGCCACGCATGTCACGCTGGCGGAGCGCATTTTTACACTATTGGGCTGGCAAGAAGTTACTAACATTAATTTAGCCAAAATCAGTAAGCAATATATAGCTAAATTAATTGCTCAAGGGAAATATGTAGAAAAATATAATAATAAGACTGATCAATATATTAGACCGCCCAAATCTGGCGAAGCCTGGTTCTTTTTTTATTACGATCCTGAGGTGTTATGCAAAAAAGGCAAGCCACCCTTACGGGTTAAAAATAAAAAAAGAAAATAAGTTCATAAGGAATTCGATTATGCCTTACGCAAAATATGATGGTAACGACCCCATCTATAACGACAAAGAGCAGCTATTAAAAAAAACCGGTATTAGTATTACCGAACCAATCCTACCGCCCAAAAATTTGGTTAAATTAACCGGCATCTTATCCGAATTTAAAGGTCTGTTTTGCTATGCACCCCTTGCTGATGGCGCTTATTTAAGTGACGAGCAAAAACAAAAACACAACAATCAACTTAGAAAGGGCGCACTACTTG
This sequence comes from Gilliamella sp. App2-1, assembly GCF_001690255.1. NCBI lineage: Bacteria > Pseudomonadati > Pseudomonadota > Gammaproteobacteria > Orbales > Orbaceae > Gilliamella > Gilliamella sp. App2-1. Next base: position 218,187 of record NZ_LZGR01000022.1, on the reverse strand, counting down.
CCACCTTAAACGGTAATAGCATTGCTGCGCTGGCCGGCTTAGGGCATGCCAATGGTAATGACCGTAGTAATTATGTGCAAGCACAATATATTAGCGCCAAATTAAATGACACCATCACGTTAAAAGGTTGGATCGGTTTTTATAAATTTAATGATGGCGATCAAGTCGAGGTGGTCGCCGAAAAGCACGCTGACCATTACGAAGTGTACGCCATGCTCAAACCCAGTGAACAAATTATCTCGCTCATTCCGCCATGTCTAGGGGGAAGAAAACAAGCCTTTAAGCACTTTTATATACCTTTTTTTATATTTTATATTGTTTGCACTCTACTTATGAACTACTTTTTTCTCGATTTTTCGTTGGAAAATCTGACCATTGGTTTTAGTACATTAGGGGTAATATTAGGGGCAGCTTTTTTTATGGTTTATAAAAATTCAATCGTGACATACATTACCCTTGCCGAGCGCATTTTTACAGTATTGGATTGGCAAAATGTCACCAATATCAATTTAGTCAAAATCAGTAAACGATATATAGTTAAATTAATTGGACAAGGTAAATATTCAACTAAATATAGCATCACGGATCAATTTATTAAGCCGCCTGAACCCGGTGCAGGTTGGGGATTTTTTTATTACGATCCAGAGGTATTATGCAAAAAAGGCAAGACACCCTTACGAGTTAATAATAAAAACAGAAAAAAATAAAATAATACGTTAGAGAATATTATTATGCCTTACGCAAAATATGATGGTAACGACCCTATCTATAAAGATAAAGAGCAGCTATTAAAAAAAACCGGTATTAGTATTACCGATCCAATCCTACCGCCCAAAAATTTGGTTAAATTAACCGGCACCCTATCCGAATTTAAAGGTCTGTTTTGCTATGCACAGCTGGGGGATGGTGCTTATTTAAGTGACGAGCAAAAACAAAAACACAACAACCAACTTAGAAAGGGCGCACTACTTGCTACTTTAAATGGTAATAGCATTGCCGCATTAGCCGGTTTAGGGCATGCTAATGGTAATGACCGTAGTAATTTGTTCTCCGCACAAATATCACCGCCAAATTAAACGGCACCATCACGTTAAAAGGTTGGCTCGGTTTTTATAAATTTAACGATGGCGATCAGGTCGAGGTGGTCGCCGAAAAGCACAATGACCATTACGAAGTGTACGCCATGCTTAAACCTAGTGAACAAATTATCCACTTGTCCCTTTATGTTTTGGCGGAATTTACAACATGGATAAAGGTGCTCATAGCGTATTATTCCATGATGATCGCTTACTTTATCCCAATAATAATTACTATGCTCTTCTTCGTAAGATAGTATCTGATCAGATTTTTTATTTCTGCATTAATTTCATTTGTTTAATTTCAATATTTATCCTATAAGATGACAAAATCTCTATCAACTTGGCACCGAATTAATAAAACGAAATTTAATTCCTAGAGTCGGTTAATTTAATTGCGATTACTTATTTTTGACTCAGCAGAATTTGAAATAAAAAATATAATAAAATCAATACGTTTCCTGAAGTTTTTTTGATGAAAATAGGTTTATTTTGTATCAGAAAATAACACGAAAAAATTAAATAAAATCATTTTACTAAATTAAGATTTTAATGGTTTTGAGGATTTCGCTAGAAGTAAAAAAGCAATAGTATTCAGTTTAATTAAAATTTCTTTACCGGTATATATTATGAAAATACAAATTGTACCATCCCCCTATTACACAATTAGCAGTTATTGAGCATTACGATTCACCTTTATTAGAAAATGAAAACTGTCAATAAACTAATTAAATGGTGACAAGAGAACAATCTTTTAGATTGCTAACAATACCAAAGTTATGGCATTCACTACACAAATCCGAATACCATACCTTTAGAAAAACAGCGCGTTGAATTTAGTTTATTAATTGATAAATCAATTTCCAAAAATCCTTATGGAATTATCAATAAAATAATCAGCCACCTATGCTGTGTTAAGGCTAGAAACATTGGTTCCAAAACAAAGAATCAAGCTATCATTTACTTGTTCGAAACTTAGCTTCCACAAGGTGGTGTGCAAATGGCTCTCTTTGCCCCCATTTTTCATTATGTCAATGTTGGCTTAAATATTCGACCTGATGAGATGATAACCGATATTTATCTGCCATGAGCATAAAAGAATCGATTATCAATCCAAAAGAATAGGAAAATTGATTATTCAGGTGAGTAATCAGCACGAAAATAGTGATCACTTATTTTCGATAATTCACCATTGCTAATGATCTTTGTGATACCCTCATTGATATCTTTGGTTAACTGTTCGCCTTTAGCTCCTTTACTGATCAATAAGTAACTGTATGGCGAACCAATACAATCAGCATCTTCTTTGTTTAATTCTATTATTTTAAGATTAAGATTATGTTCGTTAATCAATTGTGATAGCATTACTTTATCGATTAATTGAAAATCATATTGCCCAGTTTCAACATGTTGCAGTACGGACAATAAGTCGGCCTCACTATAAACAATTTTGACAGGATTATTGGGATGCTGTTCATTATAAAGCGCTAATGCGGTAGCATAATTCAGTCCTGGTGTCACTTCGGTTGATTTGCCATTTAGATCGGCAAACTGTTTAATATCGTTATTGTTTTTTGCCACCGCAATGGCATATTGGTTTTTAAAAATAGGCTCAGAATAAAAATACTTTTCTTTGCGCTTTTCATTCATGGCATAATTATTAGCACCCACCTGATAACGCTGCGCATCAAGCCCGGCTAAAACCGATGGAAACTCAGTAAGTTCGAAGCTAATTTCATATTGTGGTAGCGTGGCAAATATAGCTTTTACCACATCAATATCATACCCCATTAACTCACCTTTCTCATCTACTGTGGTGAATGGGCTCGGCGCGCCCGATGTTGCAATAATAATTGTTTCTTTACCTTTTGCCTCTGAGGCCTTCTTTTGGTTATCACAGCCAGTTAACAATAAAGACCCTACTGCTAAAATACTTAACCATTTTTTGTAATTCATAAAACTATTCCCCTGTAAATTTAGCTCAAATTAGAACTGTTTTTTATCGATATTTTAAATAAACCCCATGTTTTTCATATCCGTTAGATGATCAACCTGATAACGTACCATGCCCGTTTTCATTACTTCAAAGCCTAATTTTTTATAAAACTTGACAGTTTGTGGATGGGTGTAAAAAATGATATTGCACTGTTTTACTTGTTCAACGAGTTTATCAACAAGCAGCCGTCCATACTGTTGTCCATGTAGGTGTTTTGCCAATGCAATGTTATATATAGCCGCCTGACAAACACCATCAGATAATGCACGTCCAACACCTACAATGCGATCTTGTTCCAATAAAAATACAACAGCATAGCTATTACGAAACACTTGCTCTTGTGTCTTAGCATCCAATGAACTAAGTCCATAAAAAGCGAGTAAATCAGCAACTTCTTGCCAATTAATCCCATCACAATGTTGCTGAATAATAATATTCATCCATACTCCATTTATTAAATTTCATAATCTATATGCCCTGCAGAATAATATCTGGCTAAAAAATCTTTCGTTCTTGGTTGAGTTGGATTTGAAAACACCTGCTGCGGTGAACTATCTTCAATGATTTGCCCTTTATCTAAAAATAACACCCGAGTTGCAATGTCATGTACAAAACTCATTTCATGAGAAACTAACATCATAGTAATACCTGATTTAGCGGCTATTTTGATGGTTGCTAATACTTCACCCACTAGTTCAGGATCAAGTGCCGAGGTGGGCTCATCAAGCAATAACACTTTCGGTTCCATAGCTAATGCTCTGGCAATTGCAACTCGTTGCTGTTGCCCACCTGATAATTGTTTTGGATAATGATAAATTCGCTCAGCAAGACCAACCTGAGCCAATTTTTCATAGGCTATCTGCTGGGCTTTATCCTTTGGGTATTTTTTCACAATCATTAGCCCTTCCATAACATTCTCTAACGCATTTTTTTGTTGAAATAAATTGAATTGTTGAAACACCATTGCTGTTTGCTGACGAAATGCGACAATTTTATGCCTTTTTCTACAACTGACATCAAATTCAAAATGATCAATACGGATCTTACCTTGTTGTGGTTTTTCTAATAAATTTAAACACCTTAATAGCGTTGATTTACCGGCACCGGATGCCCCAATAATCGCGACAATTTCATGGGGATGAATGTGAAAATTAAGGTGATCCAATATCAGATTATGATGAAAAGATAATGTTAAATTTTGCACATTAATCATAATAATTTTCCTCGGCGATAACTTGGAGTGTTAACACTGTCAGAAATGGTTAAACGCTTTTCTAAATATTTCATAATCAGTTCAATAATAATGGTTAATGCCCAGTAAATTAATGCCAATGAAATATAAACTTCAAAATAACGATAATTATGCCCAGCTAAAGTTTTCCCTCGACCGGTCATTTCGGTCACCGAACAGACAAACGCTAATGATGTGCCTTTTAGTAAACCAATTAGCGCATTACCTAAATTAGGTAAGGCCACAATAATAGCTTCAGGAATGACAATTCTACGTAACAATTGGCTATAGGTCATGCCCAATGATTGCGCAGCTTCAATCTGACCTTTATTCACAGACTGTAATGCGGCGCGGATTGTTTCTGAATTATAGGCTGCCTCGTTAAACGAAAAGGCAATTAACACAAAAAATATTGGGGATATGCCATTAATATTATAGTGAGTATCATAAAAATAATTGATATAACGCAGTAAGATAGGAATACCATAAAAGCTTAAATAGAGCTGTACTAATAATGGCGTTCCTCTTATAAAAGAGACAAATACCGCTGCTATTTGTGATAATATCGGTATTTTATTCATTTTGATGATAGCAATAATCAGACCGAGCATTACCCCAAGTAACATCGAGAAAAAAGTAATAAAAAGAGTTACAGGCAAATAACCAAGTAACATTGGGATTTGAGTAAAAATCAATCCAACATCTAATATATTTGGCATTATCATTATCCCATTAACTAAATTAGTGACTTGAACTAAACTGTTTATCTCGGTTATGTGGTGTATGCCAATGACTCACATCTGGACCTAAGGGTAAAATATCATAAGGATTATGCGCATTATCGCCCAAAAAATAGCCTTTTTTTATTGCTTCAAAATCAGTTGTTTCCCCAAAAGCAGGCATTTGATAAAGATCTCGAGCATAAGCCCATAAGTTGGGATAGTCGATAATTCGGTTACGATTAGTTTTAAATGCACCATAGTAGGCAACATCAAATCGAGCCAATGTCACATAGAGGCGAATATCAGAATCAGTTATTTTATCACCAAACAGATAACGTGATTGACTCAAACGCTGTTCTAGCTTATCTAATCGATTAAAAACAAGATGATAAGCATCTTCATATGCTTTTTGCGAACGTGCAAAACCCGCTTTATATACCCCATTATTGACTTCATGGAATATTACATCGTTTAGCGCATCAATATCCGCTCGTAATTGTTCAGGATAAAGGTCAGGTGCGTCCGTTTTATGGAAAGGTTTAAATGCAGTTTCCCAATAATAAGTCAGATTAAAATAATCGTTATTGACTACTTTGCCTGTTTTTACATCGACAACGGTTGGCACTGTCGCCCTGCCATCATATTCAGGATCTGTTGAAGCATAGATTTCAGGTAGATAACGAATACCCAGTACAGGATCAACACCGCCAACATCAAGCGAAAATTCCCAACCATGAGAAGTTCTAATCGGACTTACTTTACCGATACTAATTACATCGTCTAACCCCAATAATTTAATAGCTATCATTGAGCGGTGTGCCCAAGGGCAAATAGCTGCCCAAATTAAACGATAACGACTCGCTTCAATGGGTAACTGTCCGGGTTTATCACCAAATGGTGTATCAAATCGGTTAGTTTGGCGGATAAATGCGCCATCTTTACCAATCTCATTATTTTCATTAGTAACGATCTTTCCTATAGCCAAAGACATACGCTTACTCCTTATCATTTGGTACTGCAAAATTTAACTATCTGACAACTAGGTTAGTTCAATCTAGCATCAAATATTTGGCAGTTAAAATAACAAATAAGCATATTTATATAATTATCAATTATATAGAAGATAAGTCACTATATGAAAATTATCTTAACTTAAATATTTATTTTCCTAAACGTCTATATAATCTTTCTGGACGCCCAATTTTTCCGTGATTAAGTTCGACTGTTAATAATTTGATTTGGACACAATATTCTAAATATCGCCTAGCAGTTGTTTTGCTAATATTGGCTTTCTCTACTATTTCGTCAACGGTGAGAGCTTTATCACTCTGCATAAAAATGTCTTTCACTTTTTGTAATGTGATTTCCTCAATGCCTTTTGAGTGTCGGTTCATATTAACAAAGTCTTTAGTTTGCAAATTGAAAAGCTCATCAATTTTTCGCTGATTAACGTGTTTTTGTAAACTTTGTCGATATAAAAAGAGTTCAAAACGCTCAAGCGAATGCTTTAATCGTTGATAAGAGACAGGTTTAATCAAATAATCAAACGAGCCTAAACGAATTGCTTTACTACACGTATCCATATCACTTGCAGCGGTAATAAAAATAACATAGCAATCTAAATGATTGTTGATGATATATTCAAATAACTCTATTCCTTTACCATCAGGCAAATAGTTATCGAGTAATATTAAGGTTGGTTTTAGTTTTTCTACCATTTTTTTAGCTTCGGATAAATTCGACGCGATACCAATCACTTTGACCTTTGTGTCTTTTTGAATAAACTCGGCATTGAGTTCTGCTAAAATGGGCTCATCTTCAACAATAAGTACTTTAATGTGATCTTCATGAAATTCTTTCATATAATGCCTTTCTATTATTTAGGTATGAATACAGAAAAAATGGTTCCATAGGGGGTATTATCTTCAAATGTAATATAACCATTGGATTTTTTTATATAGGTTGAAACAAGGTGTAAACCAATGCCATGTTCTTTACCCTCTTGAGATGTGACGCCAGGTTCAAAAATTGAATCACGAATATTTTCATCGATACCACAACCTTGGTCACTGATTTCAAGTACAATTTCATCTGTTGCATCACTAAGATATAAATAAATTGTTTTATCACCAAGATCATTTTTCAAACTGGCATTAAAAGCGTTATCAAGCAAATTACCTAAAATTGACATAAATTCTATTTCGGATATGAGTGAAGGTAATGCACTTAATTGACATGCAGGATCAAATAGTAGATTTAAACCAAATTCGTGTGCTTTTGAATATTTACCAATTAATAAACCACATACAGCTGGTATCTTAAAATGTGCGGTAATAAAGTCTAAATTACTTTGATTATCAGCAGAATGCAATGCGATAAAAGACTGAGCTTCTTCATACCGTTTCATATAAATTAAACCCGATAACGTTGCCAACCAATTAAGATGCTCATGCCTTAATGCGCGTAAATTATCAATATATTGAGTTACTTGTGTTAATTGCATACTTAATATATTAATATCATCAAAGTTACGAAACGTAATTACCCAGCCTTGAATTTTATCATCAATGATCACCGGAACTTTGCTTGCAATGACAATAATGTTATTGAAATAACAAATATGATCATGCATATCTTTGGTTTGGTTTTCATTTTTATAAATAAAGTCACTTGATTTAATAAACTCACTCAAATCATGTTCAAGCAAATCATCGTCACTTATCTTAATATCTAACATTGTGCGGGCAGATTGATTAATATTGATAATTTTATAATTAAGATCAATTGCAATAACTCCTTCAAAAATCGATTCCATGATTGACTTTTGACTTTTGACTAGTAGTGCAATTGCTTTAGGTTCTAAATTAAACATCTGTTTCTTAATTGCTTTTGAAAAACAGTATGAAAAGATAAATAAAGCTAAGAACAATAATGAACAAAAAAAGATAAAAGGTATAAATTGCTGTATATGCAATGCATAAATATCATCAATCATATAACCAACCGAGACAATCCCTATAATTTTACCATGTTCGACAATCGGTGCTTTACCCCTTAATGCTAACCCAAGAGAACCCTCACTAATGGATATGCTACTATTACCGTTGAGAACCTCTTGATTATCGCCACCAACCATGGGGGAGTGTAAAGGACTATTAGCGGTATGAAATAGACGGTTGGCATTAGCATCGCCAATAACAATATAGCTCGCATCGCTTTGTTCAAATATTCCTATGATTAAATTGGCTATTTTATTAGTGTCTTTATCGTTGACATATTCAATTAAACTTGGTAAAACAGATAACTCTTTTGCTTGAATCTGTGCTTTTTCGCCCAAGCTTCGATACAAATTTGTTTCTGTCGTGTTCCAAATATAGCTTTGTAATAACGCAAAGACAATCAAAGAAAAAAACAAAAGAGATAAAAAAAGTTTTGTTGTAAACGATAATTGGATTTTTCTTCGCATTTTTATTTTACATTTGCTTTTAAATTAAAGTGAAATAAGTGTAACACAGCATAAAAAAACATATAGCCTTTAAAACCATAAAAACCATAGTTAATTTATGATGTATATCACAAAAATTTTATTAAATTTTTGTAAAGATACACTCCATTAAATTTGAATAAAATTAAGTTATTTTGGAGAAAAAATTAAATGGTGAATTTTAACTCATCTGAAAAAAATATTAATGGAAAAGAATCAACAGGTAATCCTATTGAAGAGAAGCTATATGGCTGGCCATATAATTGGTGGCGCCTTATGGACAATTATAAAATTGGTGTAATCCCACTTCCATTATTTATTATTGCCGGTATCCTTATCTTTACTGAAGTGTTGGTAACAGGTAAATTACCTAGCGAAATCGTTGTGATGGTAGTAACTTGTGCTTTCTTTGGTTTCCTATGTGGTGAAATTGGTAAACGCTTACCAATCGTGGGTAAAATGGGCGCTGCCGCAATTTGTGCAACTTTTATTCCATCTGCACTTGTTTATTATGGTATTTTACCTAAACCAGTTGTTGAAGCAACGACCAAATTCTATAAAGATACGCATATTCTTTATTTATATATATGCTGTATCATCGTGGGTAGTATTATGAATATGGATAAGAAAACACTTATCCAAGGATTCTTAAAAATCTTCGGCCCAATGGTATGTGGTGAAATCGTTGGTATGCTTGTTGGTGTAGGCGTTGGTTATTTACTTGGTTTAACACCATTTGAAACATTCTTCTTCTTAGTATTACCTATTATGGCCGGTGGTGTTGGTGAAGGTGCAATTCCACTTTCAATCGGATACGCTTCAATTTTAGGTATGGAGCAAGGTGATGCGCTTGGTCGTGTGTTACCAATCGTAATGTTAGGCGGTTTAACTGGTATTATTTGTGGTGGTATCCTTAATCGTATCGGTAAAGCTTATCCGCACTTAACTGGTAATGGTCGACTATTACCTGCAGATGATGAAGTTGCTGATAAAAAAGCAGCTAAAACTGAATCGATTATTGATGTAACTACATTTGCTTCAGGTGTATTATTAGCAGCTATTCTTTATATGGTCGGCATGATTGGTCACAAATTAACCGGAATTCCAGCGCCAGTAGGAATGCTATTTGCAGCAGTTTTTGTTAAATTAGTATCTGGTGTTTCACCTAAAGTATTAAGTGGTTCACAAGTAGTTTATAAATTTTTCCAAACTTCTGTTACTTACCCAATTTTATTTGCGGTAGGTGTTGCAATCACGCCTTGGGAAAAAATTGTAGATGCATTCACAATCACAAACCTAATTGTTATTGTTTGTACAGTAGTTAGCTTAGTTACTACTGGTTTCTTTGTTGCTAAAAAACTTGGTATGTACCCTGTTGATGCTGCTGTTATTTCTTGTTGTCAAAGTGGTCAAGGTGGAACAGGCGACGTGGCAATCTTAACTGCCGCAGAACGGATGGAACTTATGCCATTTGCACAAATTGCAACTCGTATTGGTGGTGCAATTAATGTGTCAATATCATTACTCATTCTCGGCAATTTCTTAGTATAGATTTAACATATTAATGAACAACCTTAGTTTATACTAAGGTTGTTCTTTTTATTTTATATTTCCAATTAACATAAAACAGCTTTTAAGGAGTTTTCATGAAGCTTGTCAGTTATCTTGTCTCTGGTAGAGCAAGTTTTGGTCTTCTCACTCATAACGGTATTGTTGAATTAAAGCAAAAATTAGGTAATAAATACGCCGATTTAAAAGCACTACTTGCCGACAAAGAAGGGCTATCTGTTGCCAAAACGTATCTTGATGCCCCAAGTGACATTGATGAACAAGACATTACTTATTTACCCGTCATTCCAAATCCAAACAAAATTTTATGCGTTGGCATGAACTATGCCGAAAAACGAGCAGAATTTAATGAAACTAGCTCAGCACCGACGCTTTTTGTTCGTTTTCCTGACTCACAAACTGGTCATAAAACCAACATTATTAAACCAGCCATTACTAATGAGTTGGATTATGAAGGCGAATTAGCTATTATTATTGGTAAAGCTGGTTTTCGTATTAAGCAAGAAGATGCGTTATCATATGTAGCTGGTTATAGCTGTTATATGGATGGTTCAATACGTGACTGGCAATACACGTGGTTTACCGCAGGAAAAAACTGGCCAAGCACAGGGGCGTTCGGTCCATGTATTACAACGAGCGATGAAATTCCTGATCCAAAAGTATTATCTTTAACCACTTATTTAAATGGCGAACAAATGCAACATGATTCAGTCAAAAATCTTGTGCATACTGTACCTGAATTAATTTCTTATATTAGTACTTTTACGCATTTATCCCCAGGAGATGTTATTCTTACAGGATCACCAGGTGGGGTTGGTAAAAAACGTAATCCACCAGTCTTTATGAAAGATGGTGATACAATAGAGGTCGAAATTACAGGAATTGGTCGTTTAATCAATTATGTAGTAGCTGAAGAAAGGTAAAATTATGTACGATTTGGTTGATTATACCGTTATTGATATTTCTAAAAAAGAACAAGATTATCGAGAAGTTAAACAGTTGCTATCTCAAGCTAATCTTGACCTTGACTCACAAGTTACTGTTTTTATGGTAGCAAAAGTTAACGCAAAAATTATTGCTTGTGCAGGAATCGATCACAATATTATCAAATGTGTTGCCATTGATCCCAATTATCGAGGTAATCAGCTAAATCTAACTTTAATGGATCACACCATAAAATATGCTAACGAAAGTGGCTATTTTCACCTTTTTTTATATACAAAGCCTGAAAATATAGATTTTTTTAAAGGATGTGGCTTTTATCCTATTGTTGAAATAACCGATCTTGTTGTCCTAATGGAAAACAATCCAGTTGGAATAAGGCTATATTGTAAACAACTAAGCACACAGCAAAAAGAGGGGAATAAAATAGGTAGCATTGTTATGAATGCTAATCCTTTCACTAAAGGTCATCAATATCTTATCCAATATGCTGCAAGTCAATGTGATTGGTTACATGTTTTTGTCGTGAATGAAAATGCATCGCAATTTTCATTTGATACACGTTTAAAGTTAGTTGAAGATGGTACTAAACAGATAAAAAATGTTACTGTGCATGCAAGTTCACCTTATATTATTTCAAGAGCAACATTCCCAACTTATTTTCTAAAAGATAAGGCAAAAATTGATCGAGCCTATATGGGTATCGATTTGCTTATATTCCGAAATTATATCGCGCCAACCCTTAATATTACCTATCGATTTGTTGGTACTGAACCTTGTGATGAAGTCACTAAGGCTTATAATGAAGCGATGTCTTATTGGCTTGAAAATAAAACTGTCAGTGATCATTCAGCTATTACTGTTGTTGAAGTTCCACGAATAACTGAAGGTGATACTATTGTATCGGCCTCATTAGTACGAAAATTATTGGCATCTGGGCAATATGAAGAGGTAAAAAAGCTGGTTCCATCTACTACATGGGATTACCTTTCAGCTAATTTGGATAAATTTAAAATTTAATACGTTTTAAAAGGTAAAAAAATGAAAATACAAAAAGAAGCCATGGCAGGGACTCTTGAATCTAGCGATTTGTTAGTCAAAGTCATGCCAAACACCGGAATTGAAGTTGTCATTAATAGTGATGTTAATAAACAATTTGGCGATCAAATCCGTGCAGTTGTTGAGCAAACTTTAAATGAGCTTAATGTAACCGACGGTTTAATTATTATTGATGATAAAGGTGCACTTGATTGTGCTATTAAAGCCAGAGTTCAATGTGCAGTATTACGTGGCGCAGAAGAAGAAAACTTAGATTGGAGTAAATTACTATGAAAAAATTACGTCGAAGTATGCTATTTCTTCCAGGTGCAAACGCCGCAATGTTATCAACTTCGTTTGTTTATAAACCTGATTCGATCATGTTTGATCTTGAAGATGCTGTTTCAATTAAAGAAAAGGATTCAGCACGTTTATTAGTGGCACAAACATTGCTTCTTCCTGTTTATAAAGAGCACGGAATTGAAACGGTGGTTCGAATCAATGCACTTGACACTCCATTTGGTTTAAAAGACCTTGATGCAGTAGTAAGGGCTGGTGTTGACGTAGTACGTTTACCGATGACTAACTGCGCTGAAGATATTCATGAGTTAGAAGCACACGTTGAAAGAATTGAAAAAGAGTGTGGGCGTGAAGTGGGCAGCACTAAATTAATGGCCGCGATTGAATCCGCTCAAGGGGTTGTTAATGCCGTTTCTATTGCTAAATCTTCCCCACGTTTAATTGGTATTGCACTAGCTGCATTTGACTATCTTGTTGATATGCAAACTGAGCGTGGCGATGGTACTGAGTTATTTTATGCTCGCTGCGCAGTATTACATGCAGCACGTGTAGCTGGCATTGATGCCTTTGATGTGGTGTATTCAAATGTTAATGATGATGAAGGTTTCTTAAAAGAAGTTAGCCTAATCAAAAAACTCGGATATAACGGTAAATCACTGATCAATCCAAGACAAATTGAACTATTACATAATGCTTATGCTCCAACCGCAGCTGAAGTTGAGCATGCTCAAAAAGTGGTTGAAGCAGCAGAAGAAGGTGAAAGAAAAGGCCTTGGCGTTATTTCCTTAAACGGCAAAATGATTGATGCACCGATTATTGCTCGTGCTAGAAAAGTTATCGAGTTGGCTAAATATTCCGGTGTACGTAAAGAAATTTGATAGGATTGAAAAATGACTACTTCTATAAACAAAAAAATTGATGATTTGCTTAAACAGCACCCTGATCTCAAGAATATTACGCCTTTTGTTGATGCTAACGCAACAACACCTTATTTAAAAGATGAGTCTAAATACACGCGTAAATTGTGTGATTCTATTGAACAGGCAATAAAAAAATGTGAATTACGTGATGGTATGACTATCTCTTTTCACCACGCATTCCGTGAAGGTGATAAGGTTATCAATAAAGTTGTTGAAACGATCAGTAAGTTAGGCATTAAAAACTTAACGTTAGCTTCAAGTTCATTATTAAGTTGTAACTCGGCTTTAATACCTCATATCGAATCAGGTGTCATTACTAAAATTTATACCTCTGGTCTACGAGGTAAGTTAGCCGATGCGATTTCTCACGGCTTAATGGAAAACCCTGTTCATATCCATTCTCATGGTGGTCGAGTAAAACTTATCCAAAGTGGTGAAATTAACATTGATATCGCATTTTTAGCCGTATCAACAGCTGATGAACAAGGTAACGCCAATGGGGTATCGGGTAAATCACAATGTGGTGCACTTGGTTATGCTATGGTCGATGCACAATTTGCTAAAAAAGTGGTACTACTAACTGAAGATATCGTTGGATATCCTAACCATCCGGCAAGTATTCGCCAAGATCAAGTTGACTATATTGTTAAAGTTGATGAGGTGGGTGATCCAACTAAAATTAGTGTAGGTGCAGCGCGTATCACTAGCAATCCACGCGAACTGATGATCGCGCGTTATGCAGCTGACGTTATTGAACATTCAGGCTATTTCAAAGATGGTTTTTCAATTCAAACTGGTTCGGGTGCATCGTCAACTGCGGCAACGCGTTTCCTTGAAAATCGTATGCGTGCGAAAAATATTACTGCATCATTTGCATTAGGTGGTATTACCGCAAGTATTGTTGATCTTCATGAAAAAGGTTTAGTTAAACGTTTATTAGACACTCAAAGCTTTGATGGCACAGCTGGACAATCTTTGGGTAAAAATAAAGATCATATTGAAGTATCAACCAACGTTTATGCGAACCCGGCATCAAAAGGTGCGAGCGTTGATGAACTTGATATTGTTATTTTAAGTGCTTTAGAAATTGACCTTGATTACAATGTTAATGTATTAACGGGTTCTGACGGCGTTATGCGTGGTGCATCTGGCGGTCACTGTGATACTGCTGCTGGTGCCAACTTAACAATCGTTGTTGCGCCACTTATTCGTAGCCGTATTCCAACGGTAATTAAAAAGGTAACAACATTAGTCACTCCTGGTGAAAGCGTTGATGTGCTAGTAACTGACCATGGTATTGCGGTTAATCCTAATCGTCCAGAAATTGCTGAACGTTTAAAAGCAGCTAATTTACCAATTATGAGCATTGAAGAGCTTTATCAACGTGCTGTATCTTTAACTGGTGAGCCAAAACCAATCGAGTTTAAAGATAAAATTGTTGGTATTGTCCATTTCCGCGACGGTTCAGTTATTGATGTCGTGCGTGAAGTTAAAGATTAATTTTAGTTTTAATTAATAAAGTAATAGCCTGACATGTAAAAGTGTTATGCTATTACTGTTTTTATCCAATGGAAAAATGCTAATTAAATTTGATGATGGCACTCCAATTAACCTTGAGCAAATGCTATTAGCCAAGGAAAAGCGAGTGGAAAACCAAAAACAGGCAATGATATGTTATAAACATCCCATCATATCCTTAAGCCTAGTTATTCCAGGTGCTATAAAAAATAGTAGCGGTGCTCGTTATCTTTTTGACGAGGCAATCAAAACATTACATCACTGTTTTTTACAAAATGACATCGCAATAATCAATGAAGATCATTATCACTATATCACCGGTTCAGAAGCTATTATAGCAATAAAATGTTCAGCTAATGTCCTTAAAAAATACTGTATTGATATTGAAAATAATCACCCTTTAGGGCGTTTGTGGGATATTGATGTTATTGACATTGTTACACAAAAAAGCCTGTCACGATCACAATTCGACAACCAACCAAGACAATGCTTAGTCTGTCATAAAACGGCAAAACTTTGCGGTAGAGCAAAACGTCATTCAATTGATGAAATTTTTACAGCGATTGAAAACAAGATAGAAAAATTTCAGAAAAATAAAAGTGATAATAATCATTGCTAATAACGGATTGATGGAATAGCATGTCTATATATATGATATAGCATCAATCCTAATTATAATCTGAAAAATCAGTTATACTTTTTCAAGTGCTTGCTGTAAATCAGCCTGTAAATCAGTAATATCTTCCAATCCCACCGAAATACGCAATAATTGATCTGAAATCCCAGCCGTTTTTCGTGCTTCGGCACTAATACCTGAATGAGTCATTGTTGCTGGATGACATACAAGACTTTCCACTCCACCAAGTGATTGAGCCAATGTAAAAATATTAAGCGCTTTTAAAAATTTCGGCATGACATCGGCCTCGCCAACTAATTCAAAACTGAGTAACGAACCAAAGCCTTTCTGCTGTTTTTTAGCAATATCATGTCCAAGATTAGTTGGTAAAGAGGGATGAAATACTTTAGCTATTTTTGGATGATTAGCAAGAAACCCTACCACTTTTTGCGCATTGTCTTGTTGCAAATTTACACGCGCAGCAAGGGTTCGTAATCCACGTAATAAAAGATAACTATCAAATGATGAAGTCAGCGTACCAATATTATTGGCCCACCATAAAACATCTGTAGCAAGTTGTTGGTCCTTAAAAACTAAAATCCCAGCTAATAAATCCGAATGTCCGTTTAAAAATTTAGTACAAGAGTGGGTAACAATATCAGCGCCAAGCTCCAATGGTTTTTGTAAAATAGGCGTCATAAACGTATTATCGACTAAAACCAAAGCACCTACATCATGCGCTTGTTGCGCAATTTTTTTTATATCAACAACACGCAGTAATGGATTACTTGGTGTCTCAATCAAGACTAACTTGGGATGTAAGCTTAATGCTTCTTGCAATGCGACCAAGTCAGACTGATCAACAAATTTTACTTTAAAATAACCTTTCTGACTTAAACTATTAAAAAGCCGATAGCTACCGCCATAACAATCATGAGGAGCAACAACTAAGTCATTTGGTGCTAATAAGGCAACACTAATAAGGTGAATTGCTGACATGCCACAGTTAGTTAAAATAGCATCGGCACCACCTTCTAATTTTGCAACTGTTTCTTCCACCAATCGCCGACTTGGATTTGCTTTTCGCGCATAATCAAATTCTCTGGGTTTAGCAAATTCTTCATAACGATAACAAGTAGATGGTGTGATAACAGGTACGACACTGCCATATTGATCATCAGTATTGAGCCCACCGCGAACAGCAATAGTTCCTTGGCTTAGATTGTTTGATTGACTAGCCATAATAACACTCCTCTAAATAATACTTTGCTTATTTCAAGATTAGATTGTATAAGAATAGCACACTAAATATAGACGTCAACATGTCTAGATGTCTAACTATCTTGATGTGTAGATTGCAGAAAGATAAAAAAAACGTTAGAATTGCCCACATTATTTGTGATGTAATTTGGTGAAAATATGATGGAATGGAATGGCGAATATATAAGCCCTTATGCTGAACATGGTAAAAAAAGTGAGCAAGTAAAAAAAATTACAGTATCAATTCCGTTAAAAGTATTAAAAATATTAACTGATGAGCGTACTCGCAGACAAGTTAATAATTTACGTCACGCAACAAATAGTGAATTATTATGTGAAGCTTTTCTTCATGCTTATACTGGTCAACCTTTACCTTGTGATGATGATTTACAAAGAGACCGTGAAGACGGTATTCCCAAACAAGCTCAAAAAATGATGCAAGATTTAGGCATCACCCCAGAATTCGATTGATTATTAACTAAAAATATTAATTTTCAAAAAGCAAAAAGGCGCATTATGCGCCTTTTCAGATACGGTTTTTTGGAAAATTATTTTTTACCGCCAACCATAGCAAAACGTTGTTTGAACTTATCTACACGTCCACCAGTTGCAACATCACGTTGTTTACCAGTATAGAACGGATGACATTCACCACATACATCAAGATGAATATCATGACCAATAGTAGAATGCGTTTTAATAACGTTACCACAAGAGCAAGTTGCTGTAATTGCGGTGTATTCTGGGTGGATACCTTCTTTCATAATAAGCCTCTAAAATTTGTTCGTATCGCTATATAAATGGCTATAATAGCAAAATCTATACACCATACGAATGTTAAAAAACAAGATAAGCTGCAAATTATACGACCAATGTTTGGGTTAATCAAGTAATAAAAGACACTAGTTAAACGGATAACTGGCCTATTGTCACTTGTAGTTCAATTCTTTCCCCATTTCGCAAAACAATAATGGGGACAGTCGTACCCGGTTTCAACTCAGCTATTTGATCCATGGTTTCAACAATTGATTTAACTGGTTTATTATCCACCATAATTAAGATATCGTTCGCTTGTATACCGGCTTGCAATGAAGGTCCTTCAGCATTAGTAACTAAAATACCTAACACCACTGGCATATCACTTGGCTCTTGAGTTGGTGCAAATTCTAATCCATCAATACCTATATACCCTCGAATAATTTTTCCATCTTGAATCAATTTATTCATAATTTTAACAGCTAAAGAAGCCGGAATCGCAAACCCAATCCCTTCCGGAACATCATTACCCAAATTTTTTGCAAAAGTAAGAGTATTAATTCCCATTAATTCACCTTTGGTATTAACTAGTGCGCCACCAGAATTACCGTGGTTTATCGAGGCATCTGTTTGGATAAAATTTTGTCTTCTATAAGGGCTTAGCCCATCACGTCCTGTTGCACTAATAATACCTTGAGTAATGGTTTGCCCAATATTGTAAGGATTGCCTATGGCTAAGACAACATCACCAATCTTGGGCTCACGCTGAGGATTAATAAGTATAGCTGGAATATTAGAAGCTTCTATTTTTAATACAGCGATATCAACAAGTTTATCTGAACCTACAGATAAAGCCTCAAAAATTCGTCCATCTTGTAGCGCAACAATAATTTGTTCTGCATCTTCAACAACGTGATAATTAGTAACAATATACCCCTGCTCACTCATAATCACTCCTGAACCAAGCGGAGTAATCGGGCTATCTTGTGATCCTTGGGAAACAGAATTAATTGAGCGGCTATAAATATTAACCACGGCAGGAGCAGCGACTTTAACAGCACTAGAATAACTTAATGGATCATCACTAAAAATTGATCTTGGAAAATTTGATTGATTTCCCTTTTGTAAAGAGGGAAAAATAATCAATAAGACAATAGCTAAAACCGTTCCAATTAATATTGGCCATAGAATTTTTTTGAGCATTAGTTTCAGGATTGCAATAAAGAAGGATAGTAAGAATTCTAACACATTTGTATGAAGGTTAAAATTAGAGTTTTCGTCGATGGCAAAGCATCGACGATATAAAGATCAAATAATTATCGTAAAATTAGATATAAACGAGTATGACCCCGAACTATATTCAATGCAATTACAGACGGACTGCTATCAATAATTTTTCGAAGATCTGCAATATTAGTTACTCGTTCTTTATTAACGCCAGTAATCAGATCTCCTTCTTGTAAGCTGAGTCGTGACGCTGGTGAATGTTTAGCAATATTTTCTATTAAAACACCTTTTTGTCCTTTTATTTCACCATTGCTAAGTGTTGCACCATCAAGAGCAGTATGTAGTGATTTTGCTTCGGTTGTTGCCTCATCACTATTTTTTAGTTTGACCTCAACTGACATTTCTTTACCATCTCGAATTAAGCCCAATAGTACAGTTCGCCCAGCTCCAGTTGTCGCAATTTTTGCTCTTAATTCAGCAAAACTATCAACTGGTTTACCATCCATCGAAATAATAATATCGCCAGATTTAATTCCTGCAGCCTGCGCGGCTGAATTTTCAATAACCTCACTAACAAAAGCACCTTTTTGAACATCAACATCAAATGCTTTTGCTATATCAGATGTTAATTCATTACCTTTGATACCCAGCACACCACGTTTTACCTCACCAAATTCAATAAGCTGTGAAGTTAAACTTTTCACCATATTACTAGGAATTGCAAAGCCAATCCCAACATTCCCACCGCTTGGTGCTATAATCGCAGTATTAATACCAACAAGCTCACCTTTTAAATTGACAAGTGCCCCGCCAGAGTTTCCTTGGTTAATTGAAGCATCTGTTTGAATGAAATTTTCGAAACCATTCATATTAAGCCCACTGCGAGCTAAAGCTGATATAATCCCTGAAGTAACGGTTTGACCAATGCCAAATGGGTTACCAATGGCAACAGCATAATCACCAACACGCAAATTATCAGAATCGGCCAATTTAATTGCTGTTAATTTTTTTGCATCATCGATCTTAAGCAATGCAATATCACTTTGTGGATCCTTACCAATTAGTTTTGCTTTAAATTCATGCCCATCATTTAGAGCAACTGTAATTTTATCGGCATTATCAATAACATGATTATTCGTCACAACATAGCCTTTTTCGGCATCAATAATCACACCAGATCCTAGACCCGTAAACGATCTTGATTGACTATCTGGGTAACCAAAAAATCGTCTAAATTCTTCTGGCATATTATTTTGCATTTGAGCAATACCTTCAACTTTGATACTTACAACTGAAGGTAACACTGTTTCTAACATAGGAGCCAAACTTGGTTGCTGTACATTATTATCAGTTGGGATAGAAGGAAAAGAAGCATACGCATTCGGCAGTGCAAATAAACTTACACCTAAACTTAAAGTCAAAATACTTAGCAACTTTTTTTGGTGTTTTAATGAATTAATCATCTTATAACTCTCGCTTTTACAAAAATTTAATCTCTATAAAAATGATTTGCCATTAAGTAACGGCAAATAAAACTATAATATTTAAGATTTATTTTCATCCGTTTTAAATAAACCAGAAGAATTATCAGAATAATCTCTAGGCTGCTTATCAAGTGTAACTTCTTTTTTTTCATTTGAATCAGAACTAGAATCAAAATCCAAAGATTGCACATTATCACTATCCATAAATTGGCTAGAATTTTCAGCCATATGTTGATAAAGACGACGAAAATCCTTAGCCATACTATCCAATATTTCTGCACTGTGCGAAAAATGCTTAGCAATCATTTGCTTTTGTACTCTTAATTCATCTTTTGTTTGATCTAGCTCTTGTTTAACTTTGGCATATTTACGCGCCTTAGGGCTAATAACGCTCACAAAAATAAAACCAATAATAAAACCAATTACTAACCCAATTATAAGATAAACATACATATCTTTATCCATAATTCACTCCTTATATCTTTAAAATATATAATTTTATAAAATTAAAGCCTAATTATCAGCACTTATTTTGCATGGTTAGCAAGTTTTATCAATTGTTTTTTTAACTTGTCTGGTGCATTTTCTGCTAATGCATATAAAAACATTGCACTTTTTGGTGTCATCACACTTGAGTCTAAAAATGATTTGGTAGTCTGAAAATGGCTCTGTGCCAACTTTACCGAAATATCTGGATTAATCTGATATTGAATAGAAGATAGAGACGGTAAAATATTTTTTCGTATCTCAGATATTAAATTGCTTTGTTCATATTTCAATCTCGTTAACCAACCAGCTGTACTTACCTCTAAAATCAATACTCCTTCACGATAATTAGCCACTCGGCACTGTTGATGCAATGGGGATGGCAATAAGTCATTAACGACTTTAGCCAATGTTCTTAATGCATTAGTTCTTTCTTGAATCTTAGAAAAACAAGAGGCTTGTGTCATTATTGACGTCAATACTTGTGGCTCATTAAAACGCATACTTTGACTTCCTCTACTTTCTCAATCAATAACAAAATAAGTTTTCTTCTAAAAACTAAAAAAAGTATTAGCTCAATAATTTACTCTATTTATCGTCAAAAGTCTTATTGAAAAACTTTATTTACAGTTTGATAAAAATTTCTTTACTATAATGATGTTCAAAACTTCAGTTAAAGAAAATAGATAAAAATATATAACTGATTATGAATTGAAATTTCATCAGAAATAATAAAAAAGATTAACTTCAACATATAACAGTTAATCTTTTTGAAAAACAGTATTATTAAGCAATGATACTTATAATGAGCACAGTAATTAAACCAACAATTGAATTGACTAGTTCTAATAAACCCCATGTTTTTAAAGTATCTTTGATCGATAAATCAAAGTAACCTTTAAATAACCAGAAAGAAGCATCATTGATATGAGTCAACGTATTAGAACCTGCAGCAGTTGCCAGCACAAGTAAGGCTGGATTCACGCCATTCACAAATCCAGTAGTGCGATCAATAACTGCGGCCCCAATAATTCCCGCAGCTGTCATCGCTGAGACAACGCCTTGTCCTGTAGCTAAACGAATTAATACAGTAATTAACCATGCCATGATATAAGGCGATATTCCCCTTGTTGACATTAATTGACCAATAACATCACCAATTCCAGTATCAATGATAATCTGTTTTAGTGCACCTCCTGCGCCAATAATTAATACTACCATGGCAATGCCTTTTACCGCATTATCAAAAGAATGCATAATCCATTCCATTGAATGATTAAGTTTTTTCCCAAATAATATAAATGCAGCAATCATCGCAATAAACATGGCAATTTGGGATGAACCAATAAAATTGAGAACAGAGTAAACGGTTGTTTCTTTATCTAATCCGATATTTGCAATCGTCGTTACAATCATAATATAAGCAGGAATCAAAGGAACGGTGATTGATGTAAAAAATGAAGGAAGATTATTTTCATCAACAGGTGTTTCAGATTGCAAAAATTGAGGTGTGGGTCTATCTAAATTACTGAGAAATTTTGGAAGAATTATCCCTGCACCGATTACTGAAGGAATTGCGATGATTAATCCATAAATATAAACCATTCCCATGTCAGCACCATAAGCATTAACAAGCGCAACAGGCCCCGGCTGTGGCGGCAACAACGAGTGAGCTGTTGTTGCCGCCGCAATTCCAGGTATCGCTAATTTCAAAAATGGAATCCTAGCCTCTTTGGCTAATGCAATGACTAATGGAGCCAATATTATAAATGCTGCTTCATAAAACATCGCAAGACCAAATATAAGCCCCATAATAATAATTGCTAATTTTACATATTTGATTCCTAGCCTTTTTAACAAGGTTTGAGCAATTTGATGAGCAGCGCCAGAATCAGCCATTAATTTACCAATCACTGCGCCAAATACGACAATAATAGCAAGTTCACCAAGCGTACCACCAAATCCTGATTTAATCGTTTTAAGGATACTCAATAAATCCATTTTAGCCATCAAACCAACAAATATCGCCGCTGCTAATAATGCAATCATTGAATTTATTCTAAAGCGAATGTTTAAAAGTAACATTAATCCTATTCCAAGGATAACCCAAAGAATATTTAAAAATTCCATGAATCATAGCTCCTATTTTATTTATATTTTTTGTTATTGGGTAAGCATTAATTTGGTAAAAAATAATTATTAACAGTTTGCTTATCATCAATGTCGTGCATGATTGATAATATTTAGTTATCGGTTCTTTAACCTGTGAATTTGTAGCAGACTTATATCACCATTCATTTTTAAAGTTTTATGACAATATTCATTTATTGGCTCAACATATTTCCATTGATAAAATAAATTTTCACTATTATTTTGATAAAATTGTGATCATAATCACCAAAAATGGTTTATTTTTATTTCATAGGAAATATTCCTATTGTGATACTCAAATAGGCATGCCAATTTGATTGTGTAATTATCGAGGCTGGGACATTAAATATTCTACTAAACGAGATAACTAGCGTATAATTTATCTTATTAATTAATAGTGTTTATTAAATAAAGGACAATCAAATGCAATCATCTAGTCGTCTTTATCAAGAAATTGGTAACGAACTAAAGTTTTTGTTAAAAAATGGTACTTATAAAATTGGCGATCGATTACCACCTGAAAGAGATATTGCAGAAACATTTAGCGTAAGTCGTACAATAGTACGTGAAGCATTAATAATGCTAGAACTTGAAAATTTAGTTACAGTAAAAAAAGGATCGGGTGTTTATGTAATTGGTTTACCAAATGCATCGTTATCTGAGCAGGATAAGCAAATAGAAGAAAATGATTTTGGACCTTTTGAACTCTTACAAGCAAGGCAATTAATTGAGAGTAATATTGCAGCATTTGCCGCCTCTCAGATAGTGAAAGCAGATATAATAAAACTCAGGTCTATCTTAGAACAAGAACGGCAGATATTAGAAAAGGGTGTACTTGATGACTATAGTGCAGATGAAATGTTTCATATTACGATAGCAAAGGCTACCAAAAATGCCGTATTAGAAGATTTACTAAAAGACTTGTGGCAAAAACGCCATGCTAGCAAAATGTGGAATCAACTTCATAATCGTATTACCGATAATAGTTACCGAAAAAAATGGCTTGATGATCACGAAAAAATATTACAAGCTCTGCAAGTAAAAGATGCAAAAGGCGCACGACAAGCTATGTGGCAACATCTAGAAAATGTTAAACAAACATTAATGACTGTTTCAGATAGTGAAGATCCTAACTTTGATGGTTATTTATTTGATTCTATTCCGGTTACCATTGTTAACCCGTAGCAAATATCAACATTGTTTGTAAATTTCCTCTTTAAACAAGTTAATTAAATCTCACCATAGAAATTGTTAGTAAAAAATAAAGCAGCAAATTGATAAAAAAACTGACAAATGCAGTTCAAGCATTGTTTTTGTCAGTTTAAAAATACAGGGGGCAGATAGCTAATTTGTCTCTAATTGAAAGTTGGTGGGCTGAGTTTTATTTTCTCTAATAAAAATCCATAAAATAATTGCGCCTATTACATCAAAAAATGCTAACGCAATAAAAAATGGACCAAAACCGATAAGACCCACAAATGCTCCAATAAATAAATTAAAACTTAACTGACCTGACCATGCACATGCTCCAGCCATACCGACCACTGTTGCGACCTGATTTTTCTTAAATAAATCACCACCAAGTGTTGAAGCGACAGTTGAGAGTAACTGATGAGAAAACCCGCCAAGACTAATTAAAAATACAGCAAGATAAGGATCCTCAACAATACTTACAAATCCAATAGTCATCATAAGAATAGCACCAATGGTAAATGTGATAAGTCTTGAATTGATTAAAGAAAAACCTCTATCATTAAAAAATTTAGCAACAAAACCACTAGCTAAACACCCCAAATCAGCCATTAAAAAAGGTAGCCAAACAAACATCGCAATTTCTTTTAAACTAAAATGCAGGGTTTCTACAAAAAAGATAGGCACCCAAAAGTTGATGGTTCCCCATGCTGGATCTGCAAGAAAACGTGCAATACCAATACCCCAAAAGTTACGTTGAGTAATAATTGACATAAAAGAAACTTTTTCTTTGTTATTTATTTCTAAATGATCCTCTTTCCCTGCTTCTATATATTCTCTTTCCTCAGCAGTTAGTTTTTTGGCATCATTAGGGTCACGATAAAAAATAAACCAAATTATAGCGGCAATTAGAGCCAGAGAGCCAGAAACAACAAACGCAAATTGCCAACCTTGGAATAAAATACACCAAGCAATTAAAGGAGGAGCCAACATAGCACCAAAAGAAGTTCCCATATTAAATATACCAGCAGCAATCCCCCTCTCTTTTGCAGGGAACCAGATTGAAGCTGTTTTGATGCCAACTGGTATCGCTGAAGCTTCACTAAAACCCATGATTCCACGCATAAAAGCTAATCCTTGCCATGTGCCAGTTAAAGCATGTCCCATAGTAGCTAGTCCCCAAATAATAGCGCAAATAGCAAACCCAAGTCTTAACCCGATGGTATCAATAAAGAAACCTATAATTGGTTGACCAATGGTATAAGCTAATTGAAATGTGCTTACTACCCACGAATATTGTTCTTTCGATATACCTGTCGCATCCAAAATTGTCGGCGCAGCTATGCCTAATGCAGTTCTATCAAGGTAATTGACAATTGTGATAACACAAACAAGCAATATCATATACCATCGAAAATGTTTTATTGTTTTCATCATTTTTCCTTTTATAATCATATTGAAAGTTAACTAGTTTTGTTATTACTTAGGAAAATAACGATTGGCATTGTTAAAACAAATATCACTAATCATTGTCCCTACCAGATTAAAATCAGCTGGAATTTCACCATTTTCCATCCAATGACCAACCATATTGCAGAGGATGCGCCTAAAATATTCATGCCTCGTAAACGATAAGAAACTACGCGAGTCTGTTAACATTCCGACAAATTGACTTAACAATCCCATTTGTGAAAGCTGCATTAGTTGGCGCTCCATACCATCTTTTTGGTCATTGAACCACCAACCTGAACCAAATTGGATTTTGCCAGCAATACCAGAGCCTTGAAAATTGCCTGCCATAGTTGCTAACACTTCATTATCACGAGGATTTAAACAATATAGAATCGTTTTAGGTAATTGGCCTGTCAGATCTAAAATACTCAGAAACGCAGATAGTGGTTCAGCAATAGGCCTATCACCAATTGAGTCAAAACCAGCATCAGGCCCCAAAATTTTGAACATCCGTTGATTATTATTGCGTAAAGCGCCCAAATGTAACTGCATAACCCAATTACGTTTGTGATATTGCTGTCCAAGCCAAATAAGAATTGCTGTACTAAATTGGGCGATTTCTAATTCAGAAATTTCATGATTATTTAAACGGTTAATGAGTATTTCGTTAAGCTTTCTTTCGGTTGGAATATCAGCATACCTTAATATTTCTATACCATGATCCGATGCTTCACAGCCATGAAGTTCAAAATAATCTAGCCTTTTAGTTAATGCAGAGAGTAATTTTTCAAAGGAATTAATTTCAATATCGGTAATATTACCTAATTGCAAGATATAATCAGCAAAATTTGGTAATTCAATTTTAAATACTTTGTCGGGTCGCCAACTTGGCGTTACTTTTGTTTTAAAAGTCGTATCTAAGCTGATTTTTTTATGATATTCCAATGAATCAATTGGGTCATCAGTTGTTCCCACCGTATTGACTTTCATTTGAGTTAAGATTCCACGAGTTGAAAATTCTGGGGTAGCCAACTGTTCATTAACCTGATGCCAAATCTTATCCGCTGTTTGTTCATTAAAAAGCGTGTTTTTGATTCCAAATGGGCGACGCAACTCTAAATGTGTCCAATGATAAATTGGATTACCAAGTGTTAATGGCACAACTTTAGCCCAAATGAGATATTTGTCATAATCAGACGCATCGCCAGTAATAAACTTTTCATCAACACCAGCTGTACGCAGTACTCGCCATTTATAATGATCACCTGCTAGCCAAATTTCGGCCAAATTACGAAAATTTTTATCTTCAGCTATATCTTTAGGTGGTAAATGGCAATGATAATCATATATTGGCTGTCCTTCTGCATAATCAAAATAGAGCCTTTGAGCCGCTTCACTTTGCAATAAAAAATTGTCATCTAAAAATGTTTTCATTCTTTTTCATCCTAATTTTAGATTATTAGTTCTTGGATCGTTTGTTTTGCCCCTTTTTGCATTAACGTAAGATAGTGTGTTGTGACTTGCTCTCTAAATTGAGAATTGTTCGGCAAATCAGCACCAAAAATAATCTCGAGTTTTAATAAACAATTGACTCGTTCTATTCCATCTGCGCTAGCTTCAACGAGTGTTTGTAACTGCTGAGACATTGGGTCTCGCACGTCTATTGGCTGGTGGTTATCATCAATACCACTGACATAACGCATCCACCCTGCAACACCGAGTGCAAGCAATGAAAAATCAGAGTTGTTTTTTATATGCCAGCGAATTGAATCAAGCAATCTTTGTGGAAGTTTTTGAGTTCCATCCATCGCAATTTGCCATGTTTGATGTTTTAATGATGGATTACTAAATCGTTCAATAAGCTTGTTTGCATATTCTAGTAAGTTAACATGTGATGGAACATGAAGAGTGGGAGCTTGTTGTGCTATCATTAATTGATAAGTGGCTTTTTTATAGCTTGCATCATTCATACAGTCATTGATATGCTGATAACCGGCTAGATAGCCTAAATATGCTAAAAACGAATGGCTTCCGTTTAACATACGCAGCTTCATTTCTTCGTAAGGTACAACATCTTTAACAAATTCTGCACCGACTTCGTTCCAATTTGGTCGATTTGTTACAAAATCATCTTCAATGATCCACTGGATAAATGGCTCACAAGCAATACCACAGGGATCAACCATCCCTCCTAATACCCTCTCAATTTCTATTAAAGTTTCTGCTGTCGCAGCAGGTACAATCCGATCGACCATTGTGCACGGAAAAGTTGTGTTACATTCAATCCATTGAGCTAGTTGAGGATCGCGCGCTTTGGCTAAATCTAAAATTGCTTTTTTTAAAACTACACCATTTTTGGGAATATTATCGCACGACAAAGCGGTAAAAGATTTCAGGCCTCGTTGCATCCTTCGATAAAGTGCTTCCACAATAACACCTGGTGCTGACACTGGTTGCACTGGATTAACAAGATCGGATTGAATTAAAGTATTATTAAGATCCAATCCGACTCCGCCCGGTAACATACAATAACCTTTTTCAGTGATAGTGAGTGAAACTATTTCAATTACAGGACTGGCCATCTTTTCTAAAATAGCTTCCATACCATCAATCGGTACTAATAGTGATTCTTTAACACTCCCAATAACAAAAGCTTCTTCCGATTGCGCACCTTTTTCTAAAACAGTATAGAGATGATCTTGCTTACGAAGATCTTCAATTAACCGTTCACCACCAACAATATTTACCTCACAAATAGCCCAATCACTTTTCCCTGTATTTAATAATCGGTCTATAAACAAAGCTTGATGAGCGCGATGAAAAGCACCAAATCCTAAATGGACAATTCTAGAAACTATCTCTTTCCTATCATATGTTGGGCGGTTTTTTATAAATTGAGGTAAAGCTGAAATTTTTAGCATACTTATATCACCATTCAAATTTAAAGTTTAATGATATATTTATCTATTGGTTAGATATATTTCCATTTAAAAAATAAATTTTCACTATTATTTTGATTTAATTGTGATCAATATCACTAAAATTGGTTTATTTCTATTTAATATTGACAATGCTAATATTCTGACATTAATATTGGTATTCCAATTTAAATGTATAATTTAAACCACAAAACACTAACATTAAATATTCTGTGAAATGCTATGATTCATAGTATTTATTAAATAAAAGGCGAGTTTAATGGTCTTTATCAAATAATTGGAAATTAAATCGAGTTATTCAAAATGACTTGATAATCAAGAAAAATTTTACAAGCATTAATGATAATTTCTAATAGTAAAAATCCAAATTTTGATGGTTACCTATTTGACTTAATCCCAGTTAACATTATTAATCAATAGGCAATAAATAATCAGCATTGTTTATAGGTCTTTTTTATTTTAGAAAAACAAATACATGAAATCGTTAGGGAGATGTTTATGGAACAAACGATGCGTTGGTTTGGGCCCAATGATCCAGTATCATTAGATGATATAAAGCAAGCAGGAGCAACTGGAATTGTTACAGCTTTACACCATATTCCCAATGGAGAAGTTTGGAGCCTTGAAGAAATTCAAAAACGAAAAAATATTATTGAAGAAAAAGGATTAACATGGTCTGTAGTAGAAAGTATTCCTGTTCATGAAGAAATCAAAACCCACACTGGAAACGTTCTGCAACATATCGCCAATTACCAACAATCAATTCGTAATTTAGCGGCTTGTGGCATTGATACTGTTTGTTACAATTTTATGCCAGTTTTAGATTGGACTCGTACTGATCTTGCCTACGAGTTACCTGATGGCTCAAAAGCATTGCGTTTTGACCAAACCGCTTTTGCAGCATTTGATATCTATATATTACAAAGGCCTAATGCAGAAAAAGATTACTCAATAGGAGATATAGCTTTAGCGAAAGCTTACTTTGAAAAAATGACGCAAGCAGAGAAAAACAAACTTATTGCAAATATTATTGCTGGTTTACCGGGTGCTGAAGAAGGTTATTCTCTTGATCAATTTAGGACACATCTTGCAACCTATGATGGTATTGATAAAGCAAAATTACGTGAAAATTATGCCTATTTTTTAAAAGCTATTGTACCTGTTGCTGAAAAAGTTGGTGTGTTATTAACGGTACATCCCGATGATCCTCCTAGACCAATTTTAGGTCTACCACGTATAGTTTCAACTGTCGAAGATATGCAATGGATTAAAGATACCGTTGACAGTATTCATAATGGTTTTTGTTTTTGTACAGGCTCTTATGGTGTTCGTCATGACAATGATTTGACTACAATGGCAGAAAAATTTGCTGATCGTGTTCATTTTATCCACTTACGAGCAACCGTTCGAGAAGAAAATCCGCTATCTTTTCATGAAGGCGACCATTTAGCTGGTGATGTTGACATGTATGCTGTAATGAAAGCACTGATTACCGAAGAACAACGGCGTAAAAAGACCGGAATCAAACGCCCTATTCCTGTTCGCCCAGATCACGGACATCAAATGCTAGATGATTTGAAGAAAAAAACCAATCCGGGTTACTCAGCTATAGGTCGCTTGCGAGGTTTAGCTGAAATTCGAGGTATTGAATATGCAATCCTTCGCGCTTTTTTTAATTAGTTGAAATCAGTTCAATAAATTATAATTATTACAGCCACTAATCCTAACAATCTCCATGCCCTTTTAAGGGCATTTTTACATAAAAATATTATAAATTCACAGATGAATAATCCTTTGTTCGATTGCAATCAATTTACTTAATATTAGAAGAGTATTTCATAAGAATTGATTAACTATTTTGGTAAACATTGTGTCATAATACACAAGATGCTATTATTAATAGCATAACTATTTTGACATTCAATCCTTTTAAACGTTATATTAGTTTTGTTTTTCTACATCTATATCATTAAGCAGTCTTTTTTAAAGCAGTTTAAAATTAAAGAGGTGTAATATGGGTATTTTAAATAATATTTTTTCTAAAGTATTTCCTAGTGCTAAAGCAACAGTAGATAATACTGTTGAAGCAGTGAAAGATAAAGTTGAAAATATTACTGCATCTGTCAAAGATACGGTATCAAATAGTTCAGAGAAAGTTCAAGAAAAGGTAGAACAAAACACATCCGCATCGAATGTTGACGTCACCTCTATCCTTGATAATTTAGCTAAAAAGCATCCTGAAACACTCAATTGGAAAACATCTATCGTCGATCTATTGAAATTATTAGGTATGGATAGCAGTTTAGATGCACGAAAAAATTTAGCAAAAGAACTGAACTATACCGGCAATACTGATGATACTGCAGCAATGAATACATGGTTAATCAAAGAAGTGTTGAAAAAAATTGCAGAAAAAGGCGGTAATGTAACTCATCTTTTTTCTTAAAAGAACGTGTTAAGGCAATTAAATCCATCTAATGTTTTAGGTGGATTTTTTTAATTAAAGCAGACATTTATTGATTTTTACGTTATTAAACAATGAAACTAAGCTTTAAAGGCATGTAATTTGTTCATCGCAACTTCTATCCCTTCAGACAATAATATATCAGTACAACGTACAGATTCATCAATGGCTTTATCGATTAATTCTTGTTCAGATTTAGATGGTTTGTTTAAGACATAACCCACCACTTTATTTTTATCTCCGGGGTGACCAATACCAATCCTTAATCGATAAAAATTTAAATTATTACCCAATTTGCTGGCAATATCTTTTAGCCCATTATGTCCACCATGACTACCACCAAACTTAAGTTTAGCTATACCTGGATTCAAGTCGAGCTCATCATGTGCAATTAATATTTCTTCTGGTTTTATTTGGTAAAATGACGCCATAGCTTGCACTGCTTTACCACTTAAATTCATAAAAGTAGTTGGAACTAATAAACGCACATCATGACCAAAAATGTTGATACGTGATGTGTAACCCCAAAATTTTTGTTCATTTTTTAATGATTGATTATAACGCTGAGCCAATTGTTCAACAAACCATGCACCTGCGTTGTGGCGCGTTGCTGCATATTCATTTCCGGGATTGGCAAGTCCTACTACCAGTTTTATCGTTGTCATAATATTTTTATTGTCACTGATTTTATTGTGAAAAATGCCCCAAAAGGAGCATTTAACTCAATGATAAAATAGATTATTGATGGAACATAGCTGAAATCGATTCTTCATTACTGATTCGACGAATTGCTTCAGCAAGCATACCAGATAACGTTAATTGGCGAACATTTTTCAATGCTTTTACTTCAGCCGTTAATGGAATTGTGTCACAAACAACAATTTCATCAATAGCACAGCTTTTAATGTTACTCACTGCTTTACCTGAAAAAATTGGATGCGTTGCATAAGCAAACACTCTTTTTGCACCTCGCGCTTTTAAAGCGTCGGCTGCTTTACAAAGTGTTCCTGCTGTATCAATCATATCATCAACTAAGATACAATCTCTATCAGCAACATCACCAATAATATTCATCACTTCAGCTTCATTTGCACGCTGACGGCGTTTATCAATAATTGCCATATCAGTATCATTAAGTAGTTTAGCTATTGCTCGAGCGCGCACCACACCACCAATATCTGGAGATACCACAATCGGACGTTCAAACTCACGTTGCAACATATCTTCTAAAATAACTGGGCTACCAAATACGTTATCGACAGGCACATCAAAAAAACCTTGAATTTGTTCTGCATGAAGATCAACGGTTAATACCCTATCAACACCCACTGTTGATAAAAAATCTGCAACAACTTTAGCGGTAATAGGTACACGAGCCGAACGAACTCGTCGATCTTGTCTAGCATAACCAAAATAAGGAATAACAGCAGTAATACGACCAGCAGATGCACGACGCATTGCATCAATCATAACCAGTAATTCCATTAAATTATCATTGGTTGGAGCACAAGTTGATTGTATAATAAAAACATCTTCACCACGGACATTTTCATTGATTTGGACATTAACTTCACCATCACTAAAACGGCTTACAACAATGTCACCAAGAGAAGTATAAAGACGATTAGCTATACGCTTTGCTAGTTCGGGTGTGGCATTACCAGCAAAAAGCTTCATATCAGGCACGAGAAATCCTCAAGCATGTATTCATGATTACTTAATTCGTAATCGGTTAAATCGGGGCTATAATTATATAATCATTTATCTATCATGCTCAACCACAATATAAAAATATATCAAAAATATTTGATATATTTTTAGAAATCATTAATTAAAAAAATTCGATCATAAGATGCTTTTGCAGTGAACTCAAAATCGAGTAAACTAGCAAACAAACCATCAATTAGCTTTAATAAATTCCACAACCAAAGTAGATAACGTGATGAACGAACAATTAAACTCAGATAATGAAAATATCAAATCTAAAAGAACCATTCGTAGTTTTGTTTTGCGACAAGGTCGTTTAACAAAAGGACAAGAACAAGCATTAATAAATTTATGGCCTGTATTTGGTATTGAATATGATGCAAATGCACCTATTTGTTTTGAAGCTAACAAACCGGCTATTCTAGAAATTGGATTTGGTATGGGGTCCTCATTAATTGAAATGGCCAAAAATACACCTGATAAAAATTTTTTAGGAATTGAAGTACACAAACCTGGGGTTGGTGCTTGTTTAATGGCGATTGAAGAAAACCAATTATCAAACTTAAACGTGATGTGCCATGATGCTGTTGAAGTATTAGAAAATATGATCCCAGATCATTCGCTGGACAAAGTGCAAATTTTTTTCCCTGATCCTTGGCATAAAGCAAGGCATAACAAACGTCGCATTATTCAACCCAAATTTGTACAGTTGATTCGGCAAAAATTAAAATTGGGCGGTATTTTGCACCTAGCAACGGATTGGCAACATTATGCAGAACATATGTTAGATGTTTTAACCCAAGCAGAAGGTTTTGAAAACTTATCACCAAGTGGTAACTACATTCCAAGACCCGCTGATAGACCAATTACCAAATTTGAAAAACGGGGTCAAAATTTAGGTCATGGTGTTTGGGATCTCCAATTTGTAAATAAATAATGATGCTAAGGAGCCACTATGCAAAATGAAACGATCGATCTACTTTGTCGGCATCGCTCTATTCGTACTTATAAAGCAACTAACTTAACTCAAGAGCAAATAGATTTAATTGTTAACGCAGCACAGTCGGCTTCTAGTTCTAATTTGATTCAATGTTCGACCATTATTCGTATTACAGACCCCAACAAGCGAGAAATACTGGCCCATTATGCGGGCGATCAAAAGTATGTTAGTCAAGCACCTGAATTTTGGGTGTTTTGCGCCGATTTTAATCGCCATTATCAAATTGAACCAAAACTTAATCTTGGCAAAGCGGAACAGCTATTATTGGGCTGTGTTGATACAGCAATTATGGCTCAAAATGCTGTGACTGCAGCTGAATCCTTAGGGCTTGGTGCTGTGTATATTGGCGGATTGCGCAATCATCTTGACAAAGTAACGAAATTACTCGATTTACCCAAATACGTTCTTCCACTTTTTGGGCTTTGTCTTGGCTACCCCGATCATCATCCAGAACTCAAACCAAGATTACCAAAAGAGCTAGTGTTTTTTGAAAACCACTATCAACCAATTGATCCTGCCATTTTGAAAAAATATGATGCTCAAATGGATAATTACTATGAAACCCGTAGTACTAATCAGAAATCCGGAGGTTGGAGTGATAAAATTGCTAATACAATCAATAACGAGCAACGCGATTTTATTCTAAATTATTTGCACAAACAAGGATGGATCACCAAATGAAAAATAACCATTACCAATTAGATAAAGTCATTATACTTAGCCGTCATGGGATTCGCACACCATTACAAAACACTTTGCAGTTTTTAGAAAAAATCACCCCCTTTAAATGGCCCAAATGGGATCATCCATATGGTTATTTAACTACGCGTGGTGGAATATTAGAAGTCTATTTTGGTCGCTATTTATCAACTTGGCTTGAAAAGCACAATATAAAATTATCAACACATAACACTGAATTGTTTGTGTATGCTAACAGCCTGCAAAGAACAGTTGCGACAGCACAATTCCTGACAACAGGTGCCTTTGCTGGATATGATATTCCTATACATCATAAATATCCCATTGAAAATATGGATCCTATCTTCGATCCTAGTTTACAAGACGATTCACCCGAATTTAAACATGCCGTATTGCGTGATATTGATGAAGCTGACAAAGCAGCCAATATCTTTAAAAATCTAGCACCAGCTTATGAAATCCTTTCCGATATTTTAGATTATAAGCGTTCAAAATTATATGCCGAATATCAATGTAATTTAGCCGATATTCCATCAGAGCTCTATTTTAAGAAACACGAAGAGCCGGTACTGCTTGGACCTTTGGCAATAGGGATTTCTGCCGTTGACGCTTTCTTATTACAATACTATTCAGCCTTTCCATCAGAACAAATCGCATGGGGAAGACTCACTAACCAAAAACAGTGGCAACAACTTATCTCGATTCGTAATCAATATATTAATTTAGTTTTCCATTCTAAAACACTTGCCAAACATTCTGCTGCACTTCTTATCAACATGATAAACGATCTTATGCAACAAGATAATAAAGTAAATTTACTTGTTGGGCACGATAGTACTATTGCAGCATTACTTGGCGCCTTAGACTTTAAAGACTATCAACTACCAAATCAATTTGAAACAACTCCAATTGGAGGAAAAGTCGCTTTACAGCGTTTTCGTCACATAATAACGGGTGAATACTTTTTTAAAACCGAATATATTTATCAGAGTTTTGAACAACTCCATAACGGACAAGCGCTTGATGCCAATAACCCGCCACAACATTATCAACTTCATTTGAAAAACGCTTCTGTTAATAGTGATGGTTATTATGTGTGGTCAGATTTTGAGAAACGAATAAAACCCATAAAAACTAAATAATGAGCAAGCAGATTATCCAATTCTTCCTATTTAAAGCTGGAGTTGAATAAACTAATACTGATAAAAAGTGAGGAGAATATTATTTAAAAAATCCTTTGAAAAAAGCTTCAGTGAGATATTTGGTTGAGTATAAATTTTCTGTTTTATGATGAATAACCTCAAAGATTAATGATTGATATTTATCGAAAATAAGGTTTAAGTTGATTAATTGAGGTTGATTTAAATAAGTAGTTTGCAGTTAAAATTGAAAACGATTACATTACGCTGTTATCTTATTTATTGTATATCCATCTGATAAAATTAGTGAAATGGCTAACACTTATACTCAAATTCGTATCTTACTGAAATTTTTTGACAAAAAAATAATTATTAAATGTAATCGATTTCATAAAATGTTATCAAGATCACTTTTTCCACATTCCTTAAATGCTATCATCGCCATTAATAACTTCCCTGTACATAAAAAGTGTAAACGATGTCTAAATGATTATGTAATCATTTAAAGCCTAGCAAAGGAAATTTATTATGAATCAAAAAATTAAGTCATCACTAAATAATAAAAATTATTGGATATTTAGTCTCTACTTCTTCCTTTACTTTTTTATTATGGGAGCGTACTTCCCGTTTTTCCCTGTTTGGTTGAAAATGAATGGCCTAGATGAGGCAAATACGGGATATGTTTTTTCATTTATTTCATTATTTGCACTTTTTTTTCAACCTCTGTTTGGGTTGATTTCTGACAAGTTGGGGTTAAAAAAACACCTTCTTTGGATTATCACGCTACTTCTTGTGCTATTTGGTCCATTTTTTATCTTCATTTTGGGGCCGTTGCTTCAACTCAATGTAAGCTTGGGTGCAATTGTTGGTGGATTTTATCTTGGTATGGTATTTAGTGGTGGTGCGCCAGCCATCGAAGCACTCGTTGAAAAAATAAGTCGACGTAGTGGATTTGAATTTGGTCGATGCCGTATGTTTGGTTGTTTTGGTTGGGCAATTTGTGCTTCATTTGTTGGAATAATGATATCTAAAGATGT
Source organism: Gilliamella sp. App2-1 (assembly GCF_001690255.1). Lineage (NCBI taxonomy): Bacteria > Pseudomonadati > Pseudomonadota > Gammaproteobacteria > Orbales > Orbaceae > Gilliamella > Gilliamella sp. App2-1. Next base: position 181,783 of record NZ_LZGR01000022.1, on the reverse strand, counting down.
CAATGCTGTTTACTGGTTATGTTCTGGATTTGCATTGATTCTTCTAGTTTTAGTAAAAATCGCTGACCCTGCAAAAACGGCAACGACTGAAGTCGTTGCAAAAATGGGATTAAATAAACCTGAACCATTTAATCTAAAACTGGCAATCAATTTACTTGGTATGCGTAAAACTTGGTTTTTTATGATATACATAATTGGAGTTGCTTGTACTTATGATGTATTTGATCAACAGTTTGCTAACTTTTTCACCTCATTTTTTTCTAGCGAACAAGCTGGTCGAGAAGCATTCGGTTATGTCACCACACTGGGTGAATTTTTAAATGCCTCTGTGATGTTTTTTGCCCCTTTAATTGTGAAGAAAATAGGCAGTAAAAATACATTACTTGTTGCGGGTGCAATCATGTCTATTCGTATTACAGGCTCAGCATTTGCCAGCACAGCAGTTGAAGTTGTTATATTAAAAACTTTACATATGTTCGAAGCACCTTTATTGCTTGTTGGCGCATTTAAATATATTACTCAACACTTCCCTATTCGCTTATCTGCAACTGTCTACTTAATTGCATTTTGTTTTGCAAAACAATTATCTATTATGTTTATGTCCACCTTTGCGGGGCTTATGTATGTTAAAATAGGCTTTAAAGGAGCATATCTAGTCCTTGGCTTGATTGCACTTAGTTTTACACTGATTTCTTCCTTCACATTATCAGGGCGTAGACCATGGGATCTATGGAAACATAAGTGCAGTGAAAAATTTGAAGATTCATAAAAGCATACGATAACTATTACATTAGAGAAAGGATTTATTATGGAAATATTAGTAACTGGTGGCTGTGGATATATAGGAAGTCACACTTGTGTCCAACTTATTCTATCAGGCTACACACCCATTATTCTTGACAATTTATTTAACAGCAAAGCATCAGTGTTAGATAGAATACAAAAAATTACTGGCCAGTCCCCCAATTTTTATGAAGGCGATGTGTGCAATGAAAAGCTATTAACTAAGATTTTTTCAAAGCATGATATTAAAGCAGTTATTCATTTTGCTGGCCTAAAAGCCGTTGGTGAATCGGTACATAAACCACTTGAATATTATGAAAACAATGTCTACGGCAGTATTGTACTTATGAAAGCAATGCGTACAGCGGGTGTTAAACAGTTAGTGTTTAGCTCATCAGCCACTGTCTATGGTGAACTAGCACCCGTACCTTATGTTGAAACCTTACCACAAGGTTTACCAACCAGTCCCTATGGAAAAAGTAAATTAATGGTAGAGCAATGTATCATGGATTTAGCCGTTGCCGAACCAGATTGGTCACTCACTTTACTGCGTTACTTTAATCCTGTTGGCGCGCATCCAAGTGGATTAATGGGCGAAGATCCACTTGGTATTCCTAATAATCTTATGCCTTATATTACCCAAGTTGCGGTAGGAAAAAGAGAATCATTAGCGGTTTTTGGAAATGATTATCCAACAACAGATGGAACTTGTGTTCGTGATTTTATACATGTTGTGGATTTGGCTGATGGGCATATTGCTGCACTCAAAGCCGATCATAATAAAGCTGGAGTACATATTTATAACTTAGGTTCAGGTGTGGGTTACAGCGTATTACAAGTCATCAAAGCTTTTGAGAAAGCATCAGGAAAACCGCTTAATTGGCACTTCGCACCAAGACGAGCAGGCGATTTACCCGAATTTTGGGCCGATGCTAACAAAGCTGAGCAAATTCTAGGTTGGAAAACTAAACTCACGCTTGACGACATGGTAAAAGACTCATGGAATTGGCAATCAAATAACCCGCAAGGTTATCCTGATTAATCATTAGATTAAATAAGACTAAAACATGCAAAATTAAAAGAAGAGGCAAAAATGGATATTTTTAATCCTGTTAACCATCCTCATCGTCGTTACAATCCATTAACCAATCAATGGGTACTTGTTTCACCACATAGAGCGAAACGCCCATGGAAAGGACAACAAGAAGTATTAAATGAAGAACAAAAACCGAGTTACGATCCAACTTGTTTTTTGTGTCCAGGTAACAAACGGGTAACTGGAGATATCAACCCTAATTATAAGGGAACATTTATTTTTACTAATGATTTTGCAGCATTAATAGAAAACACGCCTGAATCACCAAAGAACCATGACCCGCTGTTCCAAATGCAAAATGCAAAAGGTACCAGTCGAGTGATCTGTTTTTCACCCGATCACAGTAAAACATTACCTGAACTTGATTTATCCGCAATTAAAGGGGTAATTAAAACTTGGATAGATCAACAACAAGAATTGGGTACACACTATCCTTGGGTACAGATATTTGAAAATAAAGGGGCGGCAATGGGATGTTCTAACCCACATCCACATGGACAAGTTTGGGCTACTAGCTTTTTACCCAATGAAATTGCGCGCGAAGATCTAAACATGCGCAATTATTTTGAAAAATATCATCGAAATTTATTAGTTGATTATGTCGAAAAAGAACTCATTCATCGTGAACGAATCGTTGTTGAAACGAAGCATTGGCTTGCTGTCGTTCCTTTTTGGGCAATATGGCCATTTGAAACATTATTATTACCAAAAACCCATATTCCACAATTAACCATGTTGAATAACGAGCAACAAAGTGATTTAGCCATTGCGCTTAAAAAATTAACTAGTCGCTATGATAATTTATTTTATTGTTCTTTCCCCTATTCTATGGGTTGGCATGGTGCGCCATTTATGAAAGATAAAAATGATTACTGGCAAGTGCATGCGCATTTTTATCCCCCTTTATTACGTTCCGCTACAGTAAAAAAATTTATGGTCGGTTACGAAATGTTAGCCGAAGTACAACGAGATTTAACTCCAGAACAAGCAGCTGAAAGGTTACGCAACGTTAGTGATGTGTATTATTAAAAATAAAAAGGATAAATAGATGAACGCATTAATCCAAACAACTACACAAGCATTTGAATTTAAATTCGGTTATAAAACGAATATAGTTGTACAAGCTCCCGGTCGTGTAAATCTGATTGGTGAACATACCGATTATAATGAAGGTTTTGTTTTACCTTGTGCTATTGATTATCAAACAGTAATAAGCTGCCATAAGCGCTCTGATGATCTCGTTCGAGTCATTGCAGTAGATTACGATAATCAACAAGATGAATTTTGGTTAGATTCTCCTATTGAAAAACATCCAAATTATAGATGGGCTAACTACATACGTGGTGTGGTAAAACACTTAAAAAAATATGCAAATAATATTCATGGCGTTGATTTTACTATTAGTGGAAATGTTCCCCAAGGTGCAGGGCTAAGCTCATCAGCATCTCTAGAAGTTGCGATAGCTAAAATGTTCCAGATTTTGTACGACTTGCCTTTAGATGGCAATCAGTTGGCATTAATTGGGCAAGAAGCCGAAAATCAATTTGTCGGTTGCAATTGTGGTATCATGGATCAGCTCATATCTGCCCTTGGTCAAACTCAACATGCATTGTTAATTGACTGCCGATCACTAGAAGCTAGACCAGTTTCAATTCCTAAAGATTTTGCTGTGGTTATCATCAATTCAAATATTAAACGCGGATTAGTTGATAGTGAATATAATACTCGACGTCAACAGTGCGAAGCTGCAGCTCAGGCTCTTGGGGTGAAAGCGCTAAGAGATGCCTCGTTAACTGAATTAAAAAATATTGAAACCACCTTGGATCCAATCGTTTTTAAGCGGGCTCATCATGTTATCACCGAAAATGAACGCACGCTAAAAGCAGCGCAAGCTCTTGTGAATGGCGATTATAAATTGTTATCAAAACTCATGGCGTATAGTCACATCTCAATGCGTGATGATTTCGAAATCACAGTACCCGCTATTGATTACCTTGTTGAAATAATTCAAGGAGTCATTGGTGAACAAGGCGGTGTACGAATGACTGGCGGTGGCTTTGGTGGCTGTGTTGTGGCATTAGTACCAAAAGATAAAATAGATTCAGTTAAAACCGTTGTTAGTGACAATTATGCTAAAAATTTTGGTTTTAAAGAAGATTTTTATGTCTGTACACCAAGTGAAGGAGCCCATGCGATATGCCTATAAAACAAATTATTACGCTTTCGAACACACAAGGAACCCAGATCAAACTTTCCAACTGGGGAGCGACATGGCTATCTTGTGTATTACCCGTTAATGGACAAAAACGTGAAGTATTACTCGGCTGTCAATCACTTGAACAATATCACCAACAAGATGCCTATTTAGGTGCCACCATTGGACGATACGCTAACCGGATTGCCAATGCGGTAATTGATATTAACGGTAAACGCTATCAGCTCACTGCTAATCAAGGTGTAAATCAATTGCATGGAGGAAAACGAGGTTTTGATAAACAATTTTGGCATATTCAATCTCAATCCGATCAGCAAGTAATCTTTAAATTAATTTCACCTGATGGTGATCAGGGTTTTCCTGGCGAACTCCATGTCACGGCAACTTATAGACTCACCGATGACAATCAAATCATTATCGCGTTTAACGTAACTACAACAAAAACCACGCCTATTAATTTGACTAATCATGCTTACTTTAATCTTGATGGCGAAACAAGCAAAGATATACTTAATCACAGATTAAAAGTGAATGCTAACTATTATTTACCTGTGGATGCCAACGGTATCCCCAGCAATGATTTAGTTAGTGTCACCATGCACGATATGGATTTGCGACAGCCAAAGCTTTTATCAGAGAAACTGCTTGAAAGTCAAGAACGGCAAATAACTGGTGGTTATGATCACGCTTATTTATTAGATAAAACGCAAACTATCGCCGCACAGCTCATTTCATCCGATAAAAAAGTAATGATGAATGTGATTACAACCAAACCTTCATTACAAGTTTATACTGGCAATTTTTTACAACATACACCAAATCGGCACAACGGTGAATATGGCAACTTTGCTGGCATAGCACTAGAAGCACAATTTTTACCCGATAGTCCTAATCATCCAAACTGGCCACAACCCAGCTGTTTTTTACACTCAGATCAAACTTACCGTTATCAAACAACTTATCAATTTATTATTTCATAAGCAATTGAATAACATCAAAAAAGGATTAATAAAAACTTAAATAAAATCAACCTTGTATCTGACAATTTTTATTAAAAATATTATTAACAAAGATACTACCAAGCAATATCAACCCATTATTTGGTTTTATGCAATAAATAGGATTTTCCCAGCTTAAACTAACAATCCATAACAAAATTAGGTATCATATAAACATCATCGCTAATGGATAATATGAAATATGAAAAGCAAAACCTTAACGGCTATTTTCCCTGGCACTTTCGATCCAATTACCAATGGTCACATCGATCTTATTGCGCGAACGTCATTACTCTTTCCTCGTTTAATTATTGCCGTTGCAGAAAGTCCAAATAAAAATACGCTCTTCTCATTAGAAGAACGCGTTAATTTAGCTTCAACCGCTGTTGAACACCTATTTAATGTGGAAGTGATCGGCTTTGATAATTTAATGGCCAATTTTGCTCAAATCCATAATGCAACAGTCATCGTTCGTGGTGTTCGAACAACACACGATTTTGAATACGAAAGACAACTTGCTGAAATGAATCGTGCGTTAAAAGCTGATTTAGATACTATTTTTTTAATGCCATCTATTGCAATGGGGTTTATTTCATCTACAATCGTAAAAGATGTTGCTTATCACGGTGGTGATATCACAAATTTAGTGCCATTGCATGTCAAAACAGCATTATTAAAGCGCTTAGAATAAATTAAAAAACGTCTATGGTTAATTTTTATACTCCACAGAAAAAAAAGCTCACACCGCAAAAATTGACAGTAACAGTCTCATCCTTAGATACTTTTGGGCAAGGCGTTGCCAATCATAAGGGTAAAACAATTTTTGTTAAATCCGCCTTGCCTGATGAAACCGTTGATATTGAACTGACTGAAAATAAAAAAAATTACGCTAAAGCTAAAGTCATTCGATATCATAATCAGAGCAAAGATCGCGTTAGACCACAATGTGAATATTATCAACAATGTGGAGGTTGTGAATTACAACACATTGCACCAAATTTGCAACAACAAGCAAAATATGATGCGTTAATCAACCTGTTGCAAAAAGAAACAGGAAAACCTTTAACAAATATTATTGAAAACCCTCCCCAAATTATTGCCGATCAGCCTTATCATTATCGTCGACGGGCAAGACTTTCGATTAATATTATTAAAGGTAAATTAGTTATTGGATTTCGCCAAGCTGAATCAAATCAAATAATCAATATCAAACATTGTCCAGTATTAGTTGATGAATTAGATTCTTTGCTAGCACCATTACAAAGCATACTCAATTGCATAAAACAGAAAAAAGCACTTGGTCATATTGAATTAATTTCGGTCGATAGCGGTATCATTCTTGTGTTAAGGCACACCATGCCCCTTGTCGATGATGATATTAACTTATTAAAGCAATTCGCCGAAAATAATAAGATTTCACTTTATTTTCATGGCAAAGATTTAGTCCATATTACAGGTAATACTGAACATTTCTATTTCATTAATCATTTAAAATTAACGTTCAGTCCTCTCGATTTTATTCAAGTAAATAGTAAAATTAATCAAAAAATGATCGAACAAGCACTTGATTGGCTAACGTTGCAACCCTCTGACCAAGTCTTAGATCTGTTTTGTGGTATGGGTAATTTTTCATTACCTATAGCAACATTAAGTAAAACACTAACAGGCATTGAAGGTATTGATGCCCTGGTTGAAAAAGCAAAATTTAACACTATATTAAATAGCACTGAGATTTGTGCGGAAACCAATTTTTTAACCAGCAACTTAGACGATACCCAACAATTTTCGAGATGGAGTCAATTAAAATATAATAAAGTATTATTAGATCCAGCAAGAGCTGGTGCGTTTAATGCAACAATAGCAATTGCAAAATTAGCTCCATCAAAAATCGTTTATATATCGTGTAATCCTGCTACTCTAGCACGAGACAGTAAACAACTTATTGAAGCAGGATATCAAATTGATCAAGTTGCTATTTTAGATATGTTTCCGCAAACTAAACACATTGAATCAATGCTGTTGCTAATAAAATCAGGGACATAAATTATGGTATCGATTAGAGGCGCACACCAACATAGTGAAGAGCATTATTCGCTTGCTCAATTTGATATTGAACAATGGATAAAACAAGAATTGTTATTAACTAATCCTCAATCTTATAAAAAATTTAGAGAAGTTTGGGGGTTTTGTTTTGAAAACAGCGCAGGTGCGCCAGAGCAAATTTTTTGTTTCCAAAATGCGATAGAAATGGTCGAGATTCTATCGACACTTAATATGGACATCAATAGCTTATGTGCTGCTTTATTACTTCCTTTTGTTGATACCAAAATTATCCGTCGAGAAGATATTCCTGAAGATTTTGATCGGGAAATTTTTAATATCATTTCTAGCATTGTTAAAATGAAAGAAATTCGCCAATTACGAGCAATTCGCAATGGTAGTGCTACTACCGAACAAATTGATAGTATTCGTCGAATGCTGCTAGCCATGGTCAATGACTTTCGAAGTGTAATCATTAAATTGGCAGAACGCATCACCTATTTACGCAATTTAATGAATGCTCCTCAAGAAGAACAAGTACTTGCAGCCAAAGAGTGTTTTAACATTTATGCCCCTTTAGCCAACCGCTTAGGTATAGGTCAATTAAAATGGGAGTTAGAGGATTTCTGCTTTCGCTATTTACATCCTGATGAATATCGCTTGATTGCCCAAAAATTGCAAGAAAAACGATTAGATCGTGAATGGTATATCAAGCAATGTGTTAACCATTTACAAGATTTGATGAATCAAGATGATATTCGTGCAAAGGTTTATGGTCGCCCTAAGCATATTTATAGTATATGGCGAAAAATGGAGCATAAACATCTTGAGTTCGAAGATCTATATGACATCCGTGCGGTACGGATCATCTGCGATCGTATTGAGGATTGTTATAATGCATTAGGCATTATCCACAGCAATTACAAACAGATCGCCAAAGAATTTGATGATTATGTCGCTAACCCAAAACCAAATGGTTATCAATCAATCCATACTGTGGTTTATGGACCACAAGATAAAACAATCGAAATTCAAATCCGTACGGAACAAATGCACAATGATGCTGAACTAGGCATCGCCGCTCATTGGAAGTATAAAGAAGGCAGTACCGACAAAATGACCGCTTATGATCAGCGGATTTCTTGGTTACGTAAATTATTAACATGGCAACAAGAAATGTCTGAAAGTGGTGAAATTCAGGAAACAGTTCGTAGCCAGATTTTTGATGACCGCGTTTATGTTTTTACACCGAAAGGCGATGTTGTTGACTTACCAGCAGGATCAACTCCACTTGACTTTGCTTATCATATACACAGTGATGTTGGACATCGTTGTATTGGTGCCAAAGTAGGCGGGCGAATTGTACCATTTACCTACAATTTAAAAATGGGTGATCAAGTTGAAATCATTACCCAAAAACAACCAAATCCAAGCCGAGATTGGTTAAATCTTAATACCGGATTTGTAAACAGTAGTCGAGCAAGAGCTAAAATTCAAGCTTGGTTCAAAAAACAAGATCGGCATAAAAATATCGCAGCCGGTCAGCAAATTTTAGAACACGAACTTGAACCTTTAAATATTAGTTTAAAAAGTGTTGAAAAAATCTTAATCAATAAATATAACGCTCATTCCTTTGATGAGGTACTAGCCGGTATTGGGAGTGGTGATGTCAGGATTAATCAATTAGTCAACTTCATCAAGGCACAATTTAACAAACCAACAGCTGAAGAAGAAGATGAAGCAGTATTAAAACAAATTGCCCAAAAATCAAACATACAAACCAAAAGTATCAATAAAAACGGCTATAAAAAAGGCAGTGAAATTATTATTGAGGGTGTGGATAACTTAATGTATACCATTGCCAACTGCTGTCGCCCTATTCCTGGTGATCCGATTGTGGGGTTTGTAACTCAAGGGCGCGGTATCTCGGTTCATCGCGCTGATTGTGAACAATTGCAAGAGCTTAAAAATCATGCTCCTGAACGTATTACCCAAGCTGTTTGGAACAACAATACCTACTCAAGTTATACCATGGTAGTACAAATTGTTGCCAACGATCGAAGCGGTTTATTACGAGATATTACTACGATTTTAGCTAATGAAAAGGTTAATGTCCTTGGCCTCATTAGCCGCTCGGATATGAAGCAACAATTAGCAACTATTGATGTAGATATGGAAATTTTTGATCAGGATTCTTTAAATCGAGTACTCAATAAAATAAAACAGCTACCCGATGTTATTGAAGCCAAGCGTTTTCAAAGCTAGCTAACATGCTAAATTGCCACTTTTTAGTGGCAATAGTTTAGTATTTATTACTTTCTTTCTAAAATTTCAAACTGATACGGATAGCCATTTTTATCATCGGGTTGATGCGTTTCTTGATAAATAACGTGCCATTTTTCAGGCGAATAATCAGGAAAATAGGTATCGCCCTGTAGGTCAGCCTCTATATGAGTTAAATAAAGTCGATTTACTAAAGGTAACGCCTGCTTATAAATATCACCTCCACCAATAATAAACGCTTCATCAACATGCTGTGTTTGAGCTAACAATATGGCGGCATCAATTGATTGTACCCAACTTACATTTGCAACCAAGTTAGATTCTTTAGTTGCTTGCCTTGAAATAATAATATTATGACGACCCGGTAATGAGCGACCAATTGACTCAAATGTCTTTCGTCCCATAATAACAGGTTTATTAAGTGTGTTTTTTTTAAACCACGCCAAATCTGCGGGTAAATGCCAAGGCATTCGATTATTTAAGCCAATTACACCATTATCTGCCATGGCTACAATAATACTTAATATCATATTCATTCCTTTACACATACCCTAAAGATTTTATTCGCCAATTTACATTCTCAGGAAAGATAGTTTGACTCCATAGCCGTTCACTTAAAGAAAGTAACGACTCCTTTTGCCCAGCAACGATCCAATTAGCTAGCTCTGTAGCTACATCAGGATAGATTATCGGTTTTGGCGAAGGTAAATCAAGCCAATACTTGAGCTTGATACAGTTTAAATTTTCCATAACCGTCGCCATATCAAGAGATTGTAAACATTGAGCATTATAAATTTGTTCAAATTGACCAGAAACAGGCTTAGTAAGAATTTTTTTACCAAGTGTTAATGCTTCAGAAATCAATGCAAAACCTGTATTTGAAATAATTCCAGAGCAACTTACTAAAGCTCGTGTAAAATTATCACGTCCAAGTGGTTGAAAATCAATATGACTGTGTTGCGATTTTTGTTTTATATCCGGATGAAAACAAATAAATTGATTATTCCTAAATTGTTTTAACATACCCATGATTTCATCTATGCTTTCAAATGGTAAGTAGACCACAATATTACCATCTTCTGTTGGTGTGGTCTGAAATGAATCAATCATTGGTGGTAGTAACTTATGCCCAAAATGAAACCAATGTAAACCAATTGGTTTAGTGGCAGGAGCATAATATTTCATAATAACATTTGCGACTAACCCATATTCCTTAGGTTTAAGATATTGGCATACAGCCTGATTACTTATACCTAAACAGTTACGATGTTGATAATGCGCGGCCCAAGCACTTACAGGCTCAAAATCGCTGATAATGCAATCATACTTTGATAAATTAAGTTCACGCACATCTTTAATCAGTCGAAATGCACGAATTCGCTGTATGGTTTTACGAAAATTAATTTTACCATTAAGCGTTGCAAACGTAACACCACGATAGGTTTTATAATCACCAAAAGCTTGCATATCAAAATAGTCTTTAGGATCACGGCCACTGAAAATATAATCAACATCAGCACCGGCTTTTTTTAGTGCTTTAGCTAATGTTCTACAACGACTGACATGGCCATTTCCTGTTCCTTGAACACCAAACAGAATTTTCATATCTTTATGATTTGTTAATTTAAGTTATGTAAATATAATAGCAGAACAACTTATTATTATGTAAATTATTTTGTATGATTAAATGCAACATGATATTCATGATTAGTTGTCATAATTCAACATTGGTTAACGTTATTACTCATTAGTCTAAATGAAGTAACAGTGCTTCAAATAGTTACGATAAAATAGTCTCACTTAAAGTATATAAATTTTGTATAACTTTGCTTCTTTTTTCAGTACAATAGCCTAAGTAATTGTTAGATGAATAGTGAGATTTGCATATGTCATTAAGAATCATCAATAAACAAAATTACCTTATTGTTGCATTAGCAATTATTTTCTTTTTATTTGTTTATTCCGCTAGATATTTGACAATCACAATTGGCTTATTAGTTACTGTTAATGATGTTTCACATCACACAATTGCTAAGTTAGGCATAAATGAGCATAATGATTGCCATTCTTTATTACAAAAATCATCTCATGATTCAGCTTGTACCACTTTTAATCTTCAGTTTTTACCACATTGCGAACTATACCTTACATTTAACTTTGCTCAAAAATATAAAAAGTTTATTCCTGAATTAAAACTACTAAGAATTGTTTAATTAATTTGTATTTTCAATAAAAAATTAGTCGAAATATCTATCTTTGGAGTAAAAATTTTTTGTTCTTCGTTTTTATCACTAATCACTAAATAGTGATTGTTTATCATAAAAAAATGATTATAGGAATATTATGAAACGTCGAAATTTTTTGTTCAATATTACAGCGGCTTTAAGTGGGATAGCAGTTACAAAAGCCTTTGCCAAAATGGATAATTTAACTATGTCAGGTATGGCTTGTGAAGCCAACTCTGATCAGTGTAAAACAGGTGAAATGGGAGACATGAATATGAAGATGAATATGGGTAACAAAGTTTCACAAAAATTATTACCGACCTCAGCTTTGTCACAAGGTCTAAATTTACCAGAATTAACTCATTTAGAAAATACCAGTAATAAACAAGGTATTTTTGAAGCAATCTTGGAGGCTAAACCCATTAAGTTAAAGTTAACACAAGATATTACAACAGAATTTTGGGCATATAATAGTCATATCCCCGGTCCTGTGATTGAAGCTTTTGAGGGGGATAACGTTAAAATTACTGTTAAAAATAACTTACCACAAGCGACAACCGTACATTGGCATGGTTTGCTGATCCCATCTAATCAAGATGGTAATCCACAAGATCAAATTCCTGCTGGAAGTAGCCGAACTTATGAGTTTACTATACCGGAAGGGAATGCTGGTACCTATTGGTATCATCCACACGGTCATGAAACCGTAGCAGAACAAGTTGCGCGAGGATTAGCGGGCATATTTATTGTACGCAGCAAAAACGATCCGCTTGCATTCTTGCCCGAACAACACTGGTTTTTTTCAGATTTAAAATTAACTGATAAAGGCGAAATTGCTGATAATTCAATGGTTGATTGGATGAATGGTCGAGAAGGACAATTTGTATTAATAAATGGTGCCTATCGTCCCAAAATCACCATAAATACGGCAACAAGGATACGAGTTTGGAATGCATGCTCTGGTCGTTATCTTAATTTATCTATTCCTGGATGTGATGTTTATTTGGTTGGTACGGATGGTGGATTAATGCCGGCCCCTGTTTTACTCAATAAACCACTGCTATTGTCGCCAGCTGAACGTGCAGAACTTGTCATTTTGCCAAAACAATCTGGTACAGTGTATTTACAATCTATCGGTTACGATCGCGGAAAAATGGGCAATGTACCACCAGAGCAAGATATCATACTTGGAGAATTGGTATTGACACAGTCAAAATCAATGACTATCCCATCAGCCTTACGAGCATTGCCAAAACTAGGGCAGGCAACGACCTATAAATCTATTGAATATACCGAAGTAATGGACATGAAGGAACCGCGTGGTGGCGTGCTATTCTTAATTAATGGTAAACGCCATGATATGCAAAGGATCGATTTGAAAAGCAAAATTCATGAGGTTGAAGAGTGGACAATTTTCAATAACTCTCATATGGATCACAATTTTCATATACATGGCGCACAGTTTATTGTTGTTTCACACGAATTGAATGGTGAAAAAAATCCACCTGAATATGTCGGCTTAAAAGACACTATTAATTTACGTCCACATGAAAAGATCACCATAAAAATTCAACAAAATATGCCCGGATTACGTATGTATCATTGCCATATTGTTGAACATGAAACACTCGGTATGATGGGACAATTAATGGTAGAATAACCTACCTAATATGATTCCCGTTATAGTCTAATTATCATTGAATTAATAGCGGGGATCTGTATTATACAAAATCCTTATGACACAATATCTATAAAAAATAATAATTGTTTTTCATTTTTGCTAAAAATGCTAATATATCATCATTATGACAATGATATATTATTGGCAAAAAATCAGCAAATGCTTGATTATTAAAACCGCGTTATCTCACTTATTGTTAGGTGTAATGGCTGCTGGGTTTGGTTTATATCAACATGAAGCGCTTCCTTCGGAAGCTTCTGTTTCGCAAATTGGGATTATTGCAATTGCATCTATTGTACAAGATCATCAAGAAATAGAACGAAAAAATTCACAAACACTACTACTGCTGTATTTACAAAAAAAATACAATACTGAGCTATTTATCACACCCAACTGTATTGAACTTTCACCAAGTAAAGTTATTCGGCTATCTCCTTATAACGGCATACGAGCTGGACCTAAAGCTACCGCTTAATGAGTTTATAACTCAAATAAAACTAATTTTTATATAAGGTTAATTCCTTAAATCCGTATTGAAAAAACAAGAGAAAATTTATGTTATTAAAATTATTAACAAAAGTATTTGGTAGCCGCAATGAGCGCGTATTAAAAAGCATGCGCAAGCGAGTTGACAAAATTAATGCACTTGAACCAGCCATGGAAGCTTTAACCGATGATGAATTAAAAGCAAAAACCACGGAACTTAAACAAAAGATTGCCGCCGGAACCCAATTAGATGATATTTTGGAAGAGGCTTACGCTGTGGTACGCGAAGCAAGTAAGCGTGTGTTTGGCATGCGTCATTTTGATGTACAGTTAATTGGTGGTATGGTATTAAATGAACGCTGCATTGCCGAAATGCGCACCGGTGAAGGTAAAACATTAACAGCAACCTTACCGGCCTATTTAAATGCATTAACTGGTAAAGGTGTACATGTTGTTACGGTTAATGATTACTTAGCACAGCGTGATGCAGAAAATAATCGTCCATTATTCGAATTTTTAGGATTAACTGTTGGTATTAATTTACCTAATATGCCGCCACACATAAAACGTGAAGCCTACAATGCTGATATCACTTATGGTACTAACAATGAATATGGTTTTGATTATCTACGCGATAATATGGTATTTAGCAAAGATGCTCGTGTACAACGGCCATTGCATTATGCTTTAGTCGATGAAGTTGACTCAATTTTAATTGATGAAGCAAGAACGCCTCTAATTATTTCGGGTCAAGCTGAAGATAGCTCTGACAGATATATTAGCGTTGATAAAATTATTCCTTATTTGATCCGTCAAGAAAAAGAAGACTCTGACCAATTCCAAGGGGACGGAGACTTTTCAATTGATGAAAAATCACGCCAAGTTAACTTAACAGAACGCGGATTAGTGAAAGTCGAAGAACTATTAATAAAACAGGGTATCATGAAAGGTGATGAATCACTCTACGCACCGAGCAATATTGTATTAATGCATCACGTTAATGCTGCCCTGCGCGCTCATCACTTATTCCATCGTGACGTTGATTATATTGTCAGAGATAACGAAATTATCATCGTTGACGAGCATACCGGAAGAACCATGGATGGTCGCCGTTGGTCTGATGGTTTACACCAAGCAGTTGAAGCAAAAGAGCACGTAAAAATCCAAAATGAGAACCAGACACTTGCTTCAATTACCTTCCAAAACTATTTCCGTTTATACGAAAAATTAGCGGGTATGACAGGAACAGCGGATACTGAAGCGTTTGAATTTAACCAAATTTATGGCTTAGATACGATTGTTATTCCAACTAACCGCCCCATGCAAAGAAAAGATCAATCTGATCTTATCTATATGACCGAAAAGGAAAAAATCAACGCAATTGTCGCTGATGTACAAGAATGTGTCAAACGCGGTCAACCCGTTTTAGTTGGGACAGCGTCAATCGAAAAATCAGAGTTAGTTTCACAGGCATTTAAAAAAGCAGGCATTAAACACAATGTGCTAAATGCCAAATTTCATGCTCAAGAAGCTGAAATCATTGCTAATGCAGGAAGTAAAGGTGCCGTTACCATTGCAACTAACATGGCAGGACGTGGTACCGATATTATGCTTGGTGGTAATTGGCAAAGCGATATAGCAAAAATTGAAAATCCAACACCAGAAGATATCGAAAAAGCAAAACAAGTTTGGCAAACAAAACACGATGAAGTAATTGAGTTAGGCGGACTTTATATTTTAGGTACTGAGCGTCATGAATCACGTCGTATTGACAACCAGTTACGTGGGCGTGCAGGGCGCCAAGGTGACCCTGGTGCTTCGCGCTTTTACCTATCACTTGAAGATCCATTGATGAGAATCTTTGCCTCTGAGCGTGTCGGTAATATGATGCGTAAACTGGGTATGCAAGAAGGCGAAGCTATTGAGCACCCATGGGTCACAAAAGCCATTGCTAATGCACAAAAGAAAGTTGAAAGTCGCAACTTTGATATTCGTAAACAACTCCTTGAATACGATGATGTCGCCAATGATCAACGTAAAGTAATTTACCGTGAACGAAATGGATTACTTGATAATACCGATATAAAAGATACCATCGACTCAATTCGAGGTGATGTATTTAACACCCTAATTGACCAATACATTCCACCACAATCCATTGAGGAGATGTGGAATATTTCAGGGCTTGAAGTCGCACTAAAAACAGATTTTGATTTAGATTTACCAATCGCAAAATGGCTAGATGAAGAGAAAAATCTGCATGAAGAAACATTACGCGAACGTATCTTACAAATGGCACAAGACAGATATTTAGAAAAAGAAAATACTGCTGGAGCTGAAGCATTCAGACAGTTTGAAAAAAGTGTCATGCTACAAACACTTGATACTCTCTGGAAAGAACATTTAGCAGCAATGGATTATTTACGTCAAGGTATTCATTTGCGCGGCTACGCACAAAAAGATCCAAAACAGGAATATAAACGTGAATCATTTAATATGTTTGCTAACATGTTAGAATCGTTAAAATATGATGTTATTGGTATTTTGAGTCGAGTACAAATTCGCTCACAAGAGGAAGTTGACGAAGCAGAACGCCAACGCCTAGCTGAAATGGAAAAGCTAAAGGCTAAACAGCAAGCTAATCATGAATCGATAGCGAGTATAAATAGTGAAAATGAAGAACAATCAGCAGGGGCTGCACCACAACCAATAGTTCGAACCCAAGTCAAAGTTGGTCGCAATGATCCCTGTCCTTGTGGTTCAGGTAAAAAATATAAACATTGTCATGGTGCTGTTCAGTAAGGAAAAAATTTAGTATCATCAAGCGAAAATGATGATTAAACAGTCGATTTGGATCGACAATTGATTGAAAGGGAAAGTCGCAACTTTCCCTAATTTTACTCATAGGCAAATATAATTATGAAAAAACATATTGAAATTGCTGTAGGTATAATTCGTTCTCAAAATTGTCAAATCTTTATCACCCAGCGCGGTGAAGATTCTCATCTTGCTGGTTTTTGGGAGTTTCCTGGTGGAAAAATTGAGGCAGGAGAAACCCCATATCAAACCTTACAACGTGAAATTGTTGAAGAAGTAGACATCCATATCCATCAAGCCCAATTCTTAGAAATCTTTGAACACAGTTATGAAGATCGCTATATTACAATTCACGCTTATTTAGTTGAAGAATGGGATGGTGTTCCTTTTGCAAAAGAAGGTCAACCAAGCCGTTGGGTTGACCAAGAAGATCTTAATGCCGACGAGTTCCCTGACGCTAATCGACCGATTATCGAAATGCTTAAAAACTTGGATAAACAAATCTAAAGAAATTATTATGATTTAGCGTGTTCGCTTGTCTAGCTAAAATTATATTTTTGTTAAATGATAGATTTATTATGTTTAAATAATAAAACAACTTCACTCTCCTCTTCCCCCCATTGAAATAACACGATGCAAAAGTAGAAAAATTCGCTATCATAAAATCTTGATCATATTTTTTATGCTAAGTATTTTTTGACATTTTTGTAGTCGAAGTGGATTTCGAGTATTATTGGTTTTGCTAAAAAATTTTAGATAATACTGTGTTTCAATATAAAACAAAAAATTATGATTTACGCTGTAAATCTTGTTCTGCCAAAGCCAAAAAAACAATACCAATAATAATACATAATCCACCAAGCATGCGTGTTAATGTAATTTGCTCATCAAAAACAATAATCGAAACTAACATCACCGTAACTACCTGTAAATGAGAAGCGGCAAAAGCAGGCCCTACTGGTGCTTTTTTTAATAATACCATCCAAGTGATAAATGCCCCTGTATAACCGAGCATGACTAAATAAACCCAACCATAAGTAAAAATACGAATTAACCAAGCTGTACTTACTTCAAATGGAATAGCCGATAACGCTGTTAATTTAAAGCTTGTTTGTCCAAACGTATCAAAAAATAATAGTAAGAAAAATCCAATAATGTAAAATTTTTTCATTATGTAAGCCCCACTAAAACTACGCCACTAGTAATAAAAAATATACCAATGACACGGAATAAAGTAAGATGCTCTTGAAATAAAATACGCCCAGCCAACATAACAGTGATAATATTAAATGATCCTAATAAAATGCCTTGCGACAAAGGTACTTCACTTAAAAATGCTAGCCAAAAAATAAAACCAATAAAGTATGCTCCAAATCCCAACCACAGCCAAAAATTACCAAATAATTTTTGCCAATAATGCAAACCAGACTTATTTTTAGAAGTAATCGCTGCATACTTAAATGCAACTTGTCCAACGGTATCGCAAATAATATTAATTAACCAAAGAACAACAATTAAGGTTGGCACTGCTGACAAAATCCGTGTATTTCAAGCACGCTATGTTTGATTAAAAAATCACTTTGCTGTGCTAACTGTTTAAATTGATATTCAATATCTTTTGAATGTTTTTCAATGATCTGCTGACATTTATCGCAAATAAATAAAATTGAAATATGCTGTGGATCTTGAAAATGTGGGCAAATAATATAACTATTAGAAGATTCAACTTTATGGATGAAACCTTGCTCAAGTAAAAATTCAAGCACACGATAAATTGTAGGTGGTTTGGCTTGTGGCTCACTTACTTTAAGTAGATCCAAAAGATCATATGCACTCATTGCTTTATTTGCAGTTAGCATAATATCTAAAACTGTACGACGTTGCGTTGTCAGTTTAATACCTCGCTTTTTACATAAAGTTTCAATCTTTTCAATTAGCAGATTATGCATTCGGTTTCCTTTGCCGTTAGCCATTATTTTTTTGTGCAGCTTTTCTTCGTCTTATTTCTTTAGGATCATTGATTAAAGGCCGATATATTTCAATACGATCGCCATTTTTAACCACTTCATTAAGATCACAACGTTTTCCATAAATACCAATTAGATGATCTTCTAATTTTATCTGGCATAACGATAAGATATTGGATTTTGTAATTGCTTGCAAGACATTCGTTTGCTCATCTACATCGCAATTAATTACCGTCGGGTTATTTGGTAACGCATAAACAACTTGTATATTTATCATTTATAAATCTGCCTTGCTCGTTTTGAAAACGCATTAACCATACTCGTCATCACCTCTTTAAACACCGGAGAAAAAGCAATATCTAATAACTTATTTTTAAACTCAAAGTCTAAACTAAAACTAATTTTACTTTTGCTCTCGCCGAGTGAACTAAATTGCCATCTTCCCGATAGGTGTTTAAATGGCCCTTCAAACAATTT
Organism: Gilliamella sp. App2-1; assembly: GCF_001690255.1. NCBI lineage: Bacteria > Pseudomonadati > Pseudomonadota > Gammaproteobacteria > Orbales > Orbaceae > Gilliamella > Gilliamella sp. App2-1. The sequence goes on along the minus strand of NZ_LZGR01000022.1, from coordinate 162,715 downwards.
CATCTCAATAGAATGTGGTTGATTAATTTGATTTACTGTAGTGAAAGATTTTTTAAAACCTAATTTCTCAACTTCAATAAACGCTGTGTACGTATTATCTTGTTTGCTAATAATGCCAGTTGCGATACAATCAGGAACAAATTCAGGATACCGAGCAATATCATTCACTAAGCAAAACATTTGCTCTACAGAATAAGGCTCGATAACTTCGTGAAAAACATGTGCCATAATAATAAAATAAAAAGTTAAAATTTGTGGCATATCATATCATGTAACTTTATAATAACGCACATTATGACTAAGAAAAAATCACATAAGCCAGGTTCGGCAACCATTGCATTAAATAAACGTGCGCGCCATGAGTACTTTATTGAAGAGGAAATTGAGGCGGGATTATCCCTACAAGGTTGGGAAGTAAAATCCCTACGTGCAGGAAAAGCCAACATTAGTGACAGTTATGTTTTACTTAAAGATGGCGAAGCATGGCTCTTTGGTGCAACTATCACACCACTTAATGTCGCATCAACACATGTTGTTTGTGAACCTATGCGCACACGTAAATTGTTATTAAATGAACGTGAATTAAATTCATTATTTGGTCAAATCAATCGCCAAGGTTATACCGTTGTAGCGCTTTCGCTATATTGGAAGAACGCATGGGCAAAAGTAAAAATTGGTGTGGCCAAAGGTAAAAAAGAGTACGATAAACGAACTGATATCAAAGAACGACAATGGCAAGTTGATAAAGCACGAATTATGAAAAATGCTAATCGATAGTTGTATAATGTTATGAAAAAATGTTCAATTATCTATGACGAATAATTTGTGGTTTGATAAAAAACGCATTATATTTTAACTCGTTGAAATTGAGCAAATCATTAATCACATTAACACAAGTATGAGCCATATTTTCAAAATCCTGCATAATTGCATCAATTGGGTAGTAGGAATAATCTAGATAGATATGATAATCATAAGAACATAAGCAGATATCTTGAGGTTTTACTTTAACTTCAACTAAATAACTTAGAACCTCTTGTAGCAAATTACCAGATGGTGTGAAAATAGCTTTAGGTAATCGCCCTAATTTCTCATGAACCCCTTTAAGTAACAGATAACCTTTATTTGGATGGTAGTTATCACTCACTAACCATTGTGGATTAACAGCTAAACCAACATTTTTAAGCCCTTGCTTAAATCCTTTAAGTCTAGCTTCAATCGAAGTTAACTGTGTGTCACAACCAATAAAATAAAATTCATCTAGTTGCCTAGCATACGGCTGAATCAACTCCGCGACGGAGTTTAATGATTCGCTGGCAATAAACGGTAACCGTGTATCTTTAAGGTAACGATCGAAAAATAATACAGGCGTATTTTGATTAATACTAATATAAAACTCATCGCTATCTAATGAAGTAGCAACAATCATTGCATCGACTTTTCGCTCAACTAAGTTCTGTGCCACTTTAATTTCTACGTCTTTATTATAATGACTACAAGTGATTAATAATTGTATGTTCTTTTTCCTGAATGAAGCTTCTAAATAGTGCAAAAACATGGAAAAAAAAGAGTTGGAAATGTCTGGCACTATCACACCTATCGTATCGGTACTATTTGCTTTAACTAGATATTGGCGAATATGGGCCTGTTCACTGTATTGCTCAGCAATGGATAATACACGTTGCCTCGTTTGTGGTGAAATACGATATTTTTTATCTCGTTTATTAAAAATATGGCTGACGGTCGTTGCCGACACGCCAGCTAAACGAGCAATATCATTGATTTTTAATTTATTACTCGCCATAGATATTACTATTTCCTTTTATATCAACGAGGAGTGCGTAGCTGTTTGTTAGGAAATGTTGGATTACAGTTAACCGATGGATTTTGATACCAATATGCAACACTGGCTATATCATCACAACGCTCATATAATCTTATATCATCATTACCTATTTGTTGAAAGGTAAGCTTGATATTTTTGTGAAATGCAATCGGATCAGGTAAATGCCAACGATATAAACCATGCATAGGCAATGCATCGTCGCCAAAACCGTGTACTGGATTCGCATCTCCAGTTTGAAAAAAATCGCGCGTTGCATCACGATTAGTCTGATAGGGGTAGCCCATAAATAACGTTTGAAAACATTTAGCTGATGGCCGACCATGGCTATCACGATTATGAAATGCCCATGCCCCACCAAAATAGTCTTCAGAGCCTGTTGAGTGTTGGGTTGGATATTCGCTATCATCATCCAGATAGAATTTAAATTCCCCTTCTCCCCACCAGTAACGTTCCAAGGCTGTTAATGCTAAGTAAGTACCAACATAGTAGCCATAACCTTCGATATTATCTAATAATACATAATCTTCGGCATAATTGGTTACTCTTTGTCTGCGCCATTGAGCATGAAAATAAAGCGGTGCATCAAATGGTTGTGGCATTAAGGCATAATTAATGGTGAAAAAGAAATGTTGTAAATCTGCTTCATGTTCATTTTGAATTTCAATTCTTGCTTTTTTATTAAAAGGCATTCTAAAGTAACTGTTAAATCCCCCTGTTGGATTGACCACAATGGGCATGGAGTTAATATCACATCTTGCGCCAAAACCATTACAGAAAAAATCACCGATTGGGCTTTCGACTGATGGTACTTTTTCATCATCCCAATAAATGCGGATAACAACATCACGTAACACAAAACTACCGCGATGTGTTCTATCTGTTAAGGTAAACCACATGTGACGAATTTCCGCAGGTCCTGTAATTTCAGCGATAGTGACTGTTTCACCTGCTGGTATTGTTATGCAACCTTGCCCTTTACGACTTGGTCCTAAAGCGCTCGCTTTCATGCAAGATTGACCTTTTTCACCCGTCATATTTTCAGGCGAAATGGTTCTGGTTTGTTCAAAGTGAAATTGTGTGACTGAATTATATATGTTCATTGTGAATCCTTACTAACATTTATTAAACGTAATTTTCTTTAACTATTTATTATTTGTATCTTCTTTTTTTATCACCGTTTAAGAAGAAAATAGCAAAAATCATAAATCCTAAAACAACTAACCCAAGATTATTAAATGTGGTTGCCGCACCGGCGGTATCGTAAAAATCACCAACAAGGGTGGAAAACAAAATAACACCGATAGAACCTGCCACCTGATAACCGATTAAAAAGACCGTTGCAGAAAGACGAGCATTAAAATTAATATCAATATATTTAAATACTGAGACTAAAATGGTAGAAATCTCCAAGCAGTGCATGAGTTTAATTATGGAAATAATCGCAATACTATTAACATGTCCAGTAAGGAAGATGCGAGAAGCTGAAATAAACGCAGCAAAAATTAACGCATTTTTTGCTCCCACACGATTGACAACAAATGGAACACAAAACATGACCACCGCTTCTAAAAAAACTTGAAACGAATTTAATATGCCATATAAGCGATAACCATCATTGATATCGTCAAACTGCTGAGTGAAATAAACAGGGAATAACTGTTGATCATAAATATTGTAAAGGCTATAAGTTCCAAGCACATAGATAACAAATATCCAAAATTTTTTCAGTGTAAAGACTGATATAATTTCATTAAAACTTAGCTTGTCCTTTTTTTGGAAGACAGTTTCTGCTGATTGACTTAAATCGGGTTTAAAATTGAGATTAAGTAGCATAAAACAGATACCTACACCCGATGCAGCCCAAAAATTTAGATGTGGATTAAGACTAATTAAAATACCGGCTATAAAAGTTCCTACTGCATAAGCAATGCACCCCCACGTGCGACATTGACCGAACTCGAAACCAAAAGCGCGGCTGATTTTTTCACAGTAAGAGTCAATTAACCCCATCCCTGCAACCCAACCAAAACCTAAAAAAAAACTACCAAAGATGACACCAATATAAAAACTATGCTTTAGTAGCGGTTCATAAACATAAATTAATGCAGGCGCGGCTAATGTGATAATAATACTTTGAAACCAGATAAGCTGTTTTTTCAGTACTAATTTATCTTGATAAACACCATACACAATCATAATGATGAGCGAAACAAAGTAATTAAATGAATAAATAATGCCAGTCTGTTTTGCTGTTAAGCCAATCTCCTTACTTAGCCATATGGCATAAAACGAAAAAACGAAACTACCTGCAGCGTAATACATAAAGCTGTAACAGGAAGCGAACCAATAAGTCGGCTTGTTATAAAATGCACTTATCATAATTTATCCTATAAAGAGTGAACCACTGCAATTGAGTATGCAGAGCTAAAAATTTAGCTTTAAAAGATTTATTGGATAAATGTGATCAATATCATAATTATTTTATTAACTTAGACAAAAACAGCTAAAATCAAAAATTTAAATATTAAAAATCAACAAATTAAATAATAATAACACGCTATTGTTATAAAAAAGGAATGCTTTAAATTGATGAAGATTTAATATGAACGAACAAAAATAAAAAAAACAAATAAAAAACAGAAAAATATTATCCCGACCACAATCAAACAAATAATTCCTTATCTCAATAAATTTTTTCTCTACTATCGATATAGCCATTTTAATGAAATGACCTATGCACTAGTAGTCTTTATCATCCTAATTAACAATATAAATAATTAAATATATTATTGAATAATTTATATAAAGAGGTTTTTTATGCCTAAAAAGAATAGTCGTGTTCGATTCCATATAGCAATACTTATGTTATTTGCTATTGTGATTAATTATTTAGATAGAACTGTAATGTCTGCAGCTGCACCTATTATTGCGATTGATTTAAATATTTCACCTGAAGCAATGGGATGGATCATGTCTGCATTTTTCTTAAGTTATGCGTGTTGTCAAATTCCTGCTGGATTCCTTGCAGATCGTTTTGGGCAAAGAAGAACGCTTGCAGTATCAGTAACTTGGTGGTCTTTAGCAACTGGCGCAACGGCATTAGCAACATCTCCTATCGGTTTCATTTTTGCTCGAGTGTTTATGGGTATTGGAGAAGCTGCCGCATATCCTTGCAATGGCGGAATTACAGCAAAATGGTTCCCTGATAAAGAAAGAGGACGCGTTACCGCACTATTTGATAGTGGTTCACGCTTCGGGACAGCTTTTACGATGCCTCTTGTTGTTTGGATTATTGCGGTCTGGGGATGGCATGCGACATTCTTTATTTGTGGTGCTTTAGGTCTTGTTTGGGTTGTTTGGTGGTTATGTATTTACCGAGATCCAGAACAACACCCAAGTATAAGTACAACAGAATTAAAATATATTCGTGAAGGTCAAATCAAAAAAGAAGGAATAGATACCATACAACCAATGAAATGGTATCAATTATTAAAATACCGCAATGTAGTTGCTATGTGTGTTGGATTTTTTATGCTTAATTATGCAGTCTATTTTTTCATTACTTGGTTCCCCACCTATTTAATGAAAGAACGTGGTTTAAGCTTAACTGAAATGGGCTTTTTGGCCATGTTACCGCCCTTATGTGGTATAATTGGACAATGGTTTGGTGGTTGGTTAACTGATTTTATTTACATAAAAACCAATAATATCAATCTTGCTAGAAAATTTAATTTGGTTGCAGGAATGTTAATTGCAACATCAATTACACTTGCCGGCTTAGTTGATTCTATAATCATAATGATGGCTTTACTTTGTATTTCATATATTGGGCTGGCCTTTGCTGGTTCAGCTATTTGGTGTCTACCTGGCGATATTGCACCAAGAAATATGACATCCGTTTTAGGTGGAATTCAAAATACGGTTTCAAATTGTGGTGGCATATTAGGACCCATTGTAACTGGGTATATTATTGGCGCAACAGGTTCATTTATGTATGCTCTCGTGGTTTCAGGTTGTGCTTGTGCTATAGGTGCATTCGTATATTTATTCGTATTGAAAGATATTAAACCAATTACAGAAATTCAATCTACTTTATAACTTAGCCTTTTTATTAGAAAATCCTATTAAAAATATTTGGTAGGATTTTCTTAAATTCTTATAATCACCATAACATTATCGAGAAACATAATATGGGCAGAAGTCAGACACTAAGGCAAAATACCATTAATCAATTTATTGATTGTATTAATAACAAAATATTATCTTTTCCATTACCTTCTATTTCAATTCTTGCTGATACTTTTAATGTGAGTAGAACAACTATTCGAGCAGTACTAGAGCATTTATGCAAAACAGAAATTCTCCTGTTTAACAATAATCAATACCATTTATTACGAGAACCAACAAATGAGGATAAAATAGCCTGTATTTTTGAAAAAAGATCGTTACAAGATAAAAAATTCGAAACCTATTTTTACCATTTAATAAATCATAAGAAGTTATTACCTGGTGATAATTTTAACGAAATTCAACTTGCAAAAGATACAAAAGTGAATCCCGTTGTAGTTCGTGAATTTTTATTACGTTTTTTACATTATGGACTGATTAATAACATAAAAAAAGGAGAATGGAAATTAGTTACATTTGCCAAAGATTATGCAGAAAAACTTTATGAATTTAGGAGTGTCTTAGAAATATTTGCGCTTAAAGCATTTATGGCTCAACCTGATAATCACATTAACTGGATAAAAGCACGAGAATTATTACAACACCATAAGAATTTTCAGAAAAATATACAAGATGAATATACACTTTTTTCAACGCTTGATCGTGATTTTCATCAGTTAATTCTGTCTTGTAATGATAATCCATTTTTCATGCAGTCTTTTGATTTAATTTCGGTTATCTTTCATTTTCATTATCAGTGGGACAACAGTAATTTAAAAGAACGTAATAATATTGCCGTATCGGAACATATTGCGATATTAACAGCAATTTTACAAAAAGATGAACAGGCTGCCATCGCAGCATTATGCCGACATCTAAATACAGCTAAAACATCAATGCAAGAGTCGATTGGTCGAACATTAACCATAAAAAACAGATAAAAAACAAAAAAATTTTATACTCAACACGAAAAAACAAAAAAAATGAATACGGTTTTTAATCCTCTTTTATAGTTCTCTTTATTTACTGCCTAACCACATAATTAAAGAGAACTATTATATGGCTAAACAATTAAATAGAACTAACTTTCCTGGTCGAAATTACCCTGAAAAGATTATCCAATTTGGTGAAGGTAATTTTTTAAGAGCATTTGTTGATTGGATTATTGATAATCTAAACACAAAAACAGACTTCAATAGTGGTGTAACAATTATAAGGCCTATTGATACCCATCAACCCTCAATTAATGAACAAGATGGAATTTATACAACTATTATTCGCGGTCTTAATGAACAAGGTGATGCTATTGCTATACCTCAAATTATCTACTCAGTTAATCGTGAAATCTTGATATATCAAAATTATCAATTATATTTAAAATGTGCTGAAAATCCTGATTTAGAATTTATTTTCTCAAATACAACTGAAGCAGGAATAGTATTTAATGATAAAGATAAAGCTACCGATGCACCACCAACAACTTTCCCAGCAAAATTAACCTGTTTTTTACATCATCGATTCGAATTTTTTAACGGGCAAAAAGATAAAGGTTTAATTATCATTCCATGTGAGCTCATTGATTATAACGGCGAAAAACTAAAAGAGTTGGTACTAGAATATGCAAAATTATGGCAACTTAGTGATAGCTTTATTATATGGATTAACGAAAGTAATACATTTTGCTCAACGTTGGTTGATCGTATAGTAACAGGCTACCCAAAAGATGAAGCTACACAGCTTGAACAACAACTAAGCTACCAAGACCGATTTTTAGATACAGCAGAATACTTCTATTTATTTGTTATTCAAGGACCCGATTGGTTAAAACAAAAATTAAGGCTTGATCAAGTAGATATTAATATTTTAGTGGTTGATGATATTAAACCTTACAAAGAAAGAAAAGTTGGAATCTTAAATGGTGCCCATACAGCAATGGTTCCCGTCGCTTACCTTGCTGGACTACGTACTGTCGGCCAATGTATGAATAATCCGCAAATTGAAAGTTTTGTTAAAAATCTCCTTAATCAAGAAGTAATTCCAACCCTATCTTTGGATAAAGAACAACTAAAACAATTTGCCGATGAGGTATTAAAACGTTTTAAAAATCCATTCATCAAACATGAATTAATGTCTATTTCATTAAATTCATTAACTAAATTTAAAACTCGCTTGCTACCACAGTTATTAACCTATAGTCAACGATTTAACCAACCACCAAAATATATTTCATTTTCATTAGCTGCACTTATTGCTTTTTATCGTGGAGAGTACCAAGGTCAAACGATTTCATTAACGGATGATGCTCATTTATTAGAAAAATTTAATGAATGGCAACCACTTTATCAAAATGACGTAAAAACATTAGTTACAAATGTCTTAAAAATGACTGAGCATTGGGGACAAGATCTAAATAATGTCAATGGATTAACCGATTTAGTCACGGAAAATCTAAAAAACATTTTATCACACGATATTAAAAATTATATTCCAAATAATTAAACATCAGGAGTCAATCAAATGTCTAAAATGAAATATATTGTTATTCCAGAACCAGGAAAAGTTGAAATCAATGAAATGGAAAAACCAACATTACAAAAGGGTGAAGCCATTTTAAAAGTGCTATATGGTGGGATTTGTGGTTCAGATATGGGAACGTATAAAGGTACTTTCCTTTATGCCAGCTATCCTCGCATTCCTGGCCATGAATTTTCGGCCGAAGTTGTAGAGGTTGGCGAAAATAATCATGGCATCAAAAAAGGCATGATTGTGACAGCAAATCCTTATTTTAACTGTGGTAAATGTTACTCTTGCCGTCGTGGATTTGTTAATTGTTGCACAAACAATCAAACTCTTGGAGCACAACGTGATGGTATTTTTAGAGAATATTATAGCATGCCAATTGAACGTATTTATGACGGTAAAGGGTTAGATGCATTAACGCTTTCAATGATTGAACCGTTTTGTATTAGCTATCATTCCGTTCAACGAACATCAGTAAAAGAAGGTGATAAAGTATTAGTTGTTGGCGCAGGACCTATCGGTTTATTTGCAGTTATGGCTGCCGTATTAAAAGGAGCTCAAGTATATGTAAGTGATATAATGCAATCACGATTAGATAAAGCATTATCATTAGGTGCAAAAGGTGTTATTCGAACAGATAAAGAAAACTTTGAAGAAAGAGTAAAAAATCTTACTCAAGGCGATGGATTTGATGTTTGCATTGAATGTGCAGGACTACCACAAACTTTTCAAAACTGCATTGATGCAGCAACGTACCGTGGGCGCATTGGTTTAGTCGGTGTCAGTAAGCAAACGTTAGATTTTGCTTTTACCCAAATTCAAACAAAAGAGTTAGATATTTTTGGTTCTCGTAATGCCCTCAAAAAAGATTTTATCGAATTAATTGATTTAGTCAGATCAGGAAAATGTGATGTCAAAAAAATCATTACCGATGTATACCCGTTATCTGATGCTGAAAATGCATTCCAAGAAATGCGAGATGCCCCACATGCTCGACTAAAATCAGTAATAAAAATCAGTTAAATCAATAACAATCTGCTAATTAATGCCTTTGCTAAAAGTAGCGAAAATGTGCATTTATAGGAATGGGTTTATGAAAAAAACTATTAAAATAAACGATAATGATAATGTAATTATTGCCTTAGAACCATTACATCAAGGCGATAAAATAATTAGCGAACCTGTAACTCAACATCAAATTACTGCATTACAAACTATCCCATCAGGTCATAAAATAGCAATAAAACCAATTGCACAAGGAGAAAATATTGTAAAATATGGCTTCCCAATTGGTCATGCAACACAAGCGATTCAAGTAGGCGAGCATGTTCATACTCATAATGTGAAAACTAATCTTGGCAAATTTCACGAATATCAATATCAACCTGTTACAGGACAAAATTCAACTCAATTTGGAGATAAAGAAGTTAATCTTTATCGAAGAAACAATAACGATGTTGGTATACGTAACGAGCTTTGGATCATTCCTACAGTTAGCTGTGTTAATGGTATTGCTGAACAAATTCGTAAACAATTTTTAACCGATATTTCTCAAGACCTTTTACAAAAACCCTCTAATTTTGATGGTGTTTATCTGCTCTCTCATCCTTATGGTTGTTCACAATTAGGCTCCGATCATCAAACAACAAAAACCATATTACAAGATATGGTTAAACATCCTAATGCAGGCGGAGTTTTAGTCATTGGCTTAGGTTGTGAAAATAATCAACTTAATACATTTAAGGAAAGTCTTGGAGAGTATGATGGCGAGCGAGTTCGCTTCATAGTTGCCCAGGAAGTTGAAAATGAAATTAAACAAGGTATCAATTATTTGCACGATATTTACCAAATCATGAAATCAGATCAGCGTCTACCGGGTAAACTAAGCGAACTTAAATTTGGACTTGAATGTGGAGGTTCTGATGGCTTATCTGGCATTACAGCTAACCCATTATTGGGCAAATTTTCTGATTATATAATTACTCATGGAGGAACAAGTGTACTAACCGAAGTTCCAGAAATGTTCGGGGCAGAAACGATTTTAATGTCTCATTGCATTAATGAACAAATATTTGACAAAACTGTAAATATGATTAATAACTTCAAACGGTATTTTATTTCATACAATCAACCTATTTACGAAAACCCCTCCCCTGGTAATAAAGCTGGAGGTATTACTACACTAGAAGATAAATCTTTAGGTTGTACACAAAAAGCGGGAAATAGTACCGTTATGGATGTATTAGATTATGGTGACAGACTCCAAAAAACAGGCTTAAATTTATTATCTTCTCCGGGCAATGATGCTGTTGCAACGGGAGCATTAGCCGCAGCAGGTTGTCATATGGTGCTATTTTCCACAGGACGAGGAACACCTTATGGTGGTGTCGTGCCAACAGTAAAAATTGCTACTAATTCAGCATTGGCACAAAAAAAGACACATTGGATAGATTTTGATGCGGGACAATTAGTAAATGGAATAACAATGGATAAGTTACTAGAACAATTTATTGATTTAATTGTACAAATAGTTAATGGTAAACAGACATGTAATGAAATCAACCATTTTAAAGATCTATCCATCTTTAAAAATGGCGTAACAGAATAACTTTCTTTATTATTAATGGTAACTTAAAGTTAATATTAATAATCATACTTAACCTGACAGCTACTGAATAAAAATAAAACAACCATCAGATTAAATTTAAGCTAATTTGATTTATTAAGGTGTTTTAATCAACTAACGTTGATCATCAATGGTCACACCTGATGGTGGCATAAACTGGAACTTTTCTAACGACACCTTGCCCAGTGTTTGGTGAGACAAGTTGTAAAAACTACGTTGGCCATCTTCTTCAATAATAGTAAAGTTAGAAATTATACCGGTAGGCAATACCGAAATAATAAAATCTTGATTAGAACCATCTGTTGGTTTTAACGTAAATGAATCTTGTTTTCGAGTCACATTATAAATATCCCAAATTGGATTATGGCTATTAGTAATTAATAGCATTAATCGGTTATCAATTGCTTTTTTTAAGTCCATCACGCTAACTTGTTGAACAGATGGCGTATACACCCAAATATTCTTTCCATCAGAAATAATTGATGTTTCATCTGGTTCGTTCATTGTCCAATTAAAATAATAAGGTCTGTTGACCCATAAATCACCTTTTCCTTCTTGCACCAGCTGATTGTCGACAGTTTTCACATCTTGAGAAAATCTTGCATAAAATCCTTCAATTTTATCTAGGCGTTGTTGCAATACTTCTTTATCGCTAGCCCATGTTGACGATGCACCAATCAATAATCCTAACAATAATAAAAATTTCTTCATGACGAGTCCTTATGTTTGTTTTCGGCTCTATAACTACATTTTAATCAGTTTAATTTAGATTAAAATCTTACTTTTTGCTTTACAAAGAAAGCTATTTTCTTTTTCACTTATTGATTAACAAGTATATAATATATTTCATATTGCAAAAACTGGATATAGTGTACCATGCCTAGTATGTCTTTTGAATTTACAACTGAAGAGTTTAAGCCTTTAGCGGCAAGAATGCGTCCACGTAATCTATCTGAATATATAGGTCAATCTCATTTATTAGGTAAAGATAAATCGCTACCCAAAGCTATCGAAGCAGGAAACTTACACTCAATGATCCTTTGGGGACCACCAGGCACAGGCAAAACCACTTTAGCCGAAATTATTGCCCACCATGCGAATGCTAAAGTTGAACGAATTTCGGCTGTAACATCAGGTATCAAAGATATTCGCGAAGCCATCGAGCGTGCAAAAATCAATCAGCAAGCAGGGGTACGCACTATTTTATTTGTTGATGAAGTTCATCGATTTAACAAAAGTCAACAAGATGCTTTTTTGCCTTATGTCGAAAATGGTACTGTCACGTTTATTGGTGCAACAACCGAAAATCCTTCATTTGAATTAAACTCTGCATTGTTATCTCGTGCCAGAGTTTATTTGCTCAAATCATTAACCAACTATGAAATTGAACAAATTTTACAGCAGGCGATGAACGATCCAAACCGTGGTTACGGTAATCGAGACATCATTCTATCTGAAGAAATAAAAAAACAAATTGCTGAATTTGTAGGAGGCGATGCAAGGCGAGCACTCAACACACTTGAACTATTAATTGAAATGTCAGACGGCCATGAACTTACACCAGATTTACTTAAAGAAGTGACGGGAGAACGCAGCGCTAGATTTGACAATCAAGGTGATCGTTTTTACGATTTAATTTCAGCGGTACATAAATCAATACGTGGTTCTGCAGCCGATGCTGCACTTTATTGGTATGCAAGGATTATCACTGCTGGTGGTGATCCACTCTATGTTGCACGTCGATTATTAGCCATTGCCTCAGAAGATATTGGCAATGCCGACCCGAGAGCCATGCAAGTAGCTCTTGCAGCATGGGACTGCTTTACACGAGTGGGGCCGGCTGAAGGTGAACGTGCAATTGCGCAAGCAATCATTTATCTTGCTTGCGCACCAAAAAGTAATGCTGTTTACCTTGCTTTTAAACAAGCAATGACTGATGCCAAATCTAAACCTGATTATGATGTTCCTGAGCATTTACGCAATGCACCAACAAGTTTAATGAAAAACTTAGGTTATGGCGCTGAATATCGTTACGCTCATGATGAACTCAACGCTTTCGCTGCCGGAGAAAATTACTTTCCACTAGAAATGGCTAATACAAAATATTACCACCCTACAACACGTGGTGCAGAAAAAAATTATGTTGATAAAATAGCATGGATAGAAGAACAAAACCGGACAAGCCCGATTCAACGCTATAAATCTAAAAGAAACAGTTGATTTTATAATGCATTTCTGTATGTAACCCAACCTATCATCAGTTAATTTTTTAAAACTTTCAACAAGTTAAACAAACTCAAAACAAATAACAACAGGAATCCTAGCTAAATAATTAATAGCTAATAACTATTATCTGAGCAATAATTAATTTAAGTATACTTTTACTTAAATAACATTTTTAATTTTATAAATTAGCTCCTTTAAATAAAAATTTAAGGTAAATGTGTAACGGGTAGTTTTAAGTAAAATCGAAAATAAGTAGTAGTAGAAAGTAGAAAGTAGAAAGTAGAAAGTAGAAAGTAGAAAGTAGAAAGAAGTATTATGAACAAAATCATAACGAAAAAAAACTTTAATAAAATTGTATCTGGGCTATATCCATTCCTGTTTTGCACTATGAGCCACGCCTATCTGACAGCCAAAACTGCTCAAGAAATTCAAGGTAATTTACCATCATTATCAACAGAAATTGAAAAAAATATAGAAGACTTAGAACTATTTGGGCTGACTGTTGATGGCAAAAACTATTATGGTAACGAGATAGACCAAATCTCCTTATCAGCAGCTTATCCATTTAAAAATAAAATCGCAATAGCTCCAATAAAACAACCTAATTTAGATCAATACATTGATATTGATGGTGATGAATTAGGATATCTTGCAATACAACCTCCCGCTAAAATAACATGGTATTATACGAATTCAAAAAATAAAATAGTGGAATTTATACCGACAGATTCCGATACCTTTTGCTCATTAGCAAAAGGAGGAAAATTTGGCCCATATAAAATAAAAATATCCGGTGATTTAATTTTAACTTCCAAGTATGGAATTCCGCTTACCAATCAATATCCGAATAATAGAATTACCAAACACCCATCTAAAACTTATACAATAAGTTCAGATTCAGGAATTTGTTACGCAAGACCAGAATTAGCTCCCCAAGAGGCTGCTGCAAGTATCGCAAATCAATGGGACCCAAATAATGGCTTTTTAGCTCAATCTACTGTTGACCCCACTAAAAATTTCCCGACAACCGCTTTTTATGGTGCTCAATTTGACCTTTTATTAGCCCAAAAAGGGTTAGCTAAAAATTATGATTGGATGCTCGTGAAAGGGCGTGAACTTGTCACTATTTCTAATACTGCCGATGTAGTTACCGTTAGATTTAATACCTCTCAAGCAATGAACACTAGCATGGCTTGGCAGTATATAATGGGATCAAGTGATGGATATACAGTTATCATTCAAGGTAGAAATAAAACCACAGGCAATATTATTCAATACCCATTCACAATTACCAAATGGTTCAGTGACTGGGATAAAACAGTCATTGGTCTACCTAAAGCCAGTAAAGGAGAGGTAGACGATATAGTTGCAGGATGTAACTCATTGCAAGGAAAATATCGTATAAGTCATGCAAATGAATTGAGTAATGCTCCATTTGGTCAGAGTGCTGGGACTGCAAAATTCACCCGAGAGATAGGCACATTATTAGGGGAATGGGGAGATCCTTCTCAAGAGGCTTACCCTAATTCTTGGGCTGCAAAAATCAAAGGTGATCACGACCAAGGTAAAGCTTATCAACGTATTTGGGTATGGGATACTGATGTCGAAGACTACTGCGACTACCATCCTTACAACGCTAAATATCACTGCCGAGGAGAAACTGAAGATAAAAATGCCGTCTGTACAGCTATTAAATAACAACCAATAATTAAGCGTCCTAAAGATCTACTTAATAACATGTGGATCTTTAGAGAAAAACAAACAAAAACAATGTAAACTTATTATATCTCCAAAAAAATACCATCCAAAGACAGATAATAATGATATTAATTGGTACCGTTGTAAGTATCGCCATCTTGTTTAAAATAAGTTTGTGAAAATAACACATTATCTTTCCATTTAGGCGATATACTGAATTTTCGAGAAATTATGTCAGCCTATTGCACTATTGCACTATTGCACTATTGCACTATTGCACTATTGCACTATTGCATGAAATATTGTATTAATAATATGGATATTAATATAAAAACATCACCATCAAATCAAAAATTTAATAAGCATCCTCGCTTCTTTAAGCAAATAAAAGCAAATTTTATATAGAAATAATACTTTTTGCTGTTTAATTAAAAATGATCAATAGGTATTACAAAATTTTTCCATAAAAATCTATCGAATTAAACTATTTGTTTATATATCCAAAATTGTCTATTCTATTCGGCGTTATATATATGTTTATGATTGAATAAAAAAAACTTTTTTGATTAAAATCAAAATTACTAATAAGGAAAATAAACAAACAATGACTAGTAATAAAAAATTTTTAAAAACAATGGTATATACAATATACTTATTACAATTTTCAACAATAAGCCATGCAGCTTTATCGACAAAAAGTACACTAACAATACAAGGAAATAAACCAAAACTTTCCGATACTATTGAAAATAATATTGAAGATTTTGAACTTTTTGGCTTAACCTTAGACGGGAAAAATTACTATGGCGACGAAGTGAGGAACATGCCTCTTCCCGTTAGCTATTCATTCCTAGATCGTATTCAAATAGCACCGTTAAAACAACCTGATGATAGTCAATATTTAGATATTGATGGTGATGAATTAGGCATTCTTAATACAAAAGAGCCTCCAAAAATTACGTGGTATTATACAAATCAATCAAATCAATTAGTCGAATTTACTCCGACCAAAAGTGATACTTTTTGTTCATTAGCAAAAAATAAAAAATTAGCCCCATATAAAGTAAAAATATCTGCTGATTTAATATTATCGTCAAAATATGGTGATCCGAAGTCTTATGAATATCCAAATGAAAACATTATCAAACAACCCTCTAAAACTTACACGATACTTTCTGAGTCTGGTTTTTGTTACGCAAGACCAGAACTAGCTCCAATAATGGTAGATCAAAGTTTCGCAAATCAATGGGATGCAACTAATGGCTTTTTAGTTCAATCTACTATTGACCCAACTAAAAACTTCCCAACAACCGGCTTTTATGGTGCTAAATTTGACCTTGTATTTGCTCAACCAGGAAGTGCCAATAATTATAATTGGACTCTAGTAAAAGGGAGTGAACTTGTCACTATTTCTAACAATGCTGATATAGTTACCGTCAAATTTAATACTCCACAAGCATTGAACAATCAAACGGCTTGGGAACACGTTATGAGATCTGATAACGGATATACAGTTATTATTCAAGGAATAAATAAAACCTCAGGCAATATTATTCAATACCCTTTCACCATTACAAAATGGTTTACTGGCTGGGATATAAGAACACAAGGGCAAGCTAAAGCAAGTAAAGGAGAGGTAGACGCTATAATTGCAGGATGTAACTCATTGAAAGGAAAATATCGTATAAGTCATGCAAATGAAGTAAGTAATGCACCTATGGGTAAAAAAGGTGATGCCTCATACACCCGAGAGATAGGCACATTATTAGGAGAATGGGGAGATCCTTCTCAAGAGGCTTATCCTAATTCTTGGGCTGCAAAAATTAAGGGTAATCACGATCAAGGTAAATCTTATCAACGTATTTGGGTATGGGATACTCATGTAAAAAATTACTGCGACTACCACCCTTACAACGCTAAATATCATTGCAAAAAAGAAACTCAAGAAAAAAATGGTATCTGTACGGCAATTAAATAAATACCATCAATTAAATTTTCTAAAAGATCTACTTAGTAATATGTAGATCTTTTTATTCATAATTTTATTAATATTTTAATTTTGAATCCTTATGTTAAAACCTGTCGATATTTCAATTAAAAAAGCTTGGCTTAAAAATGCATTATGATTATTTAACCAAATACATAAGAATAAACAGCCCGGAAAAATCGAGTTATACTACAACTAAGTATTTTTTATTATTATTTTGATATTAATCATTAGTTAACAAAAGTTTTAACCATCAATAAATTTTTTTTCATTGATTTTAACTATCATTAATACCCTGATTGAACGAATTAAACGATTTGTTTATAACCAATAAAACCTCTACCCTATATAAAGCTCAGTATAAAATTTACACTAAAAACCTTGATTGAAGTTGCAATGATTGTTTTTAAATAAAGATAATTAATAATGGAAAGAAGATAACAATGAATATAATTAGAGGACATTTTAAAACAATCATATATGCAATATGCTTACTACACCTTACAACTAGTAATGCAGTTTTATCGACAAAAACCGCACATATAGTTCAAGGAACTAAACCAAAATTTTCATCTGCAATCGAAGCAAATATTAGTGATTTTGAGCTTTTTGGCTTAACCGTTGATGATAAAAATTACTATGGCAATGAAATAAGTAATATGTCAATACCTATTAGCTACTCATTTAAAAATCGCATTAAAATAGCACCGTTAAAACAACCCAATCGTGACCAATATTTAGACACTGATGGCGATGAGCTAGCCATCCTTGATACAAAAGAAAATCCTCAATTGATTTGGTATTATACAAATGCATCGAATCAATTAGTCGAATTTACACCTAAAGATAACGACACTTTTTGCTCATTAACACAAAAAGGGCAATTAGGCCCATATAAAGTAAAAATATCGGCTGATCTAACATTATCCTCCAAGTATGGTATTCCCAATTCTAATGAATATCCTAATGAAGATATCATTACACACCCATCAAAAATTTATACCGTATTAGAAGACGCAGGAATTTGTTATGCAAAGCCTGAGTTAGCACCAACACAAGCTTCAGCAAGTACAAAAAATCAATGGAATATAAAGTATGGATTCTTAACTCAGTCTAACATTGATACTAATAAAAACTTTCCAACGACCGCTTTTTATGGTGCTCAATTTGACCTTTTATTAGCCAAAAATGGGCTTGCTAAAAATTATGATTGGCAGATCGTTAAAGGAAATGAACTTATCACTATTTCTAATAATGCCGATGTAGTCACCGTCAAGTTTAATACTGCACAAGCAGCGAATACCAAAACAGCTTGGCAGCATGTTATGGAGTCTAATAATGGGTATACCGTTATCATTCAAGGAAGAAATAAAGTCACAGGCCACACTATTCAATACCCATTCACCATTACCAAATGGTTTTCTGACTGGGATAAAAATTTTATTGGCCAATCAAAAGCCAATAGGGGTAGCGTACAAGAAGTTATTTTAGGTTGTGAAACACTAAATGGTAATTATCGTATAAGCCATGCAGATGAATTGAGTAATGCTCCATTTGGTCAGAGTGCCGGTACTGCAAAATTCACCCGAGAAATTGGTTCATTATTAGGTGAATGGGGAGATCCAAATCAAAAAGCCTATCCTAATTCTTGGGCGGCCGCCTCTAACCAAGCTTTGTCTTTTAAACGTATCTGGGTGTATGACACCGATGCAAAAGAATACTGTGATTTACACCCTTACAACGCTAGATATCACTGTCGCTCAGAGAGTGAACACAAAAATGGAGTCTGTATTGCTATAAAATAAATACCTTCAATTAAGCTATCTAAAAGATCTACCTAATAATAGGTAGATTTTCTACTTTCGTAATTTTATTTTTATTTCACTATATTTATCATTTTTAATGATAATTGTACTGCTTTTATATAAGCGAAAACAAATTTGATTTATTTCTTTTTAGAATATAATTAATTTATTAACTACTACATGTAGTAGTTAATAAATTAATAGGTACTACATATTGTATAATTTGATAAACATCAATTATCATAAGTAAAAAATAAATTTTAAAAATTGAGTAGAAAGAATGAATAAATCAATACTAGTTACAAAACGGGATGGAAATAAAGAACCAATCAACCTTGATAAAATCCATCGGGTCATTGCGTGGGCGGCTGAGGGTTTAGACAATGTTTCCGTTTCTCAAGTTGAATTGCGTTCACATATTCAATTTTACGACGGTATTCGCACATCGGATATTCATGAAACAATTATCCGTGCGGCTGCCGACCTGATTTCACAAGAAGCCCCTGATTATCAATATTTAGCAGCGCGTTTGGCCATTTTTCATTTACGTAAAAAAGCCTATAACCAATTTACGCCCCCATCGCTATACGAACATGTTAAAAAATTGGTCGACAGTGAACATTATGATAAACACTTACTTGAAGATTATACCCGAGAAGAGTTTGAACAAATGGACAAAATGATTGACCATTGGCGAGATATGTCGTTTTCATATGCTGCAGTAAAACAGCTTGAAGGGAAGTATTTGGTACAAAATCGTGTTACTGGCCAGATTTATGAAAGTGCACAGTTTTTATATGTTTTAGTCGCAGCTTGTTTATTTGCTAACTATCCTAAAGAAACACGCCTTAACTATATTAAACGTTTTTATGATGCTGTTTCTACCTTTAAAATTTCACTGCCAACCCCCATTATGGCAGGCGTTCGTACGCCTACTCGCCAATTTAGTTCTTGTGTATTAATTGAGTGTGATGATAGCTTAGATTCAATCAATGCAACAGCCAGTGCGATTGTAAAATATGTATCACAACGCGCAGGAATTGGTATCAATGCTGGGCGAATTCGTGCCTTGGGTAGTTCAATTCGTGGTGGTGAAGCATTTCATACAGGTTGTATTCCATTTTACAAATATTTTCAAACTGCGGTTAAATCTTGTTCGCAAGGTGGTGTGCGTGGTGGTGCAGCAACCGTTTTCTATCCTCTTTGGCATTTAGAAGTTGAAAGTTTGTTAGTCTTACGTAACAATCGTGGGGTTGAAGAAAACCGTGTTCGTCATCTCGATTATGGGGTACAAATCAATAAATTAATGTATCAACGTTTAATCAAAAACGAAAATATTACCCTATTTAGTCCATCAGATGTCCCCGGACTTTATGAGGCTTTTTTTGCTGATCAAGATAAATTTGAAACGCTTTATCACCAATATGAGCAAGATGTCAATATTCGCAAACGCAAAGTTAAAGCGGTTGAACTTTTTGCATTATTAATGCAAGAACGCGCATCAACGGGACGTATTTATATCCAAAATGTCGATCACTGTAATACCCACAGCCCGTTTAATGCTCAATTGGCGCCTGTTCATCAATCTAATTTATGTATGGAAATTGCACTACCTACCAAGCCACTTAATAATGTCAACGATGAAAATGGGGAAATTGCACTTTGTACATTGTCAGCCTTTAATCTTGGCAAAATCGAATCATTAGATGACTTTGAAGAGCTTGCTGACTTAACTGTACGTGCACTTGATTCGCTACTAGATTACCAAAATTACCCCGTTCCTGCAGCTCGAAACTCTTCAATCAATCGTCGCACATTAGGCGTTGGCGTCATTAACTATGCTTATTATTTAGCAAAAAATGGCGTTAAATATTCTGATGGTAGTGCCAACAATTTAACGCATCGTACTTTTGAAGCCATGCAATATTACTTGTTAAAAGCCTCTAATAACCTTGCTAAAGAAAAGGGAGCATGCCCACTATTTAATGAAACAACTTATGCGCAAGGCATTTTACCAATCGATACTTATAAAAAAGATTTAGATACTCTTACCAAAGAGCCTTTACATTATGATTGGGAATCACTTCGAGAATCAATTAAAACTCATGGGCTACGTAATTCAACTTTATCGGCATTAATGCCATCAGAAACATCTTCACAAATATCCAATGCAACAAATGGCATTGAACCACCACGAGGATTTATTAGTGTTAAAGCTTCGAAAGATGGTATCTTAAAACAAGTTGTGCCAGATTATCATGGGCTAAAAAATTTCTACGAGCTACTTTGGCAAATTCCTAATAATACAGGGTATTTGCATTTGGTGGGA
Organism: Gilliamella sp. App2-1; assembly: GCF_001690255.1. Taxonomy (NCBI): domain Bacteria; kingdom Pseudomonadati; phylum Pseudomonadota; class Gammaproteobacteria; order Orbales; family Orbaceae; genus Gilliamella; species Gilliamella sp. App2-1. The sequence goes on along the minus strand of NZ_LZGR01000022.1, from coordinate 141,511 downwards.
ATTATGCAAAAATTTATTGACCAATCAATTTCGACTAATACCAATTATGACCCGACTAAATTCCCAAATGATAAAGTCCCAATGAAACAGTTATTGGCTGATTTATTAACTGCTTATAAGTTTGGCGTAAAAACACTTTATTATCACAATACCCGCGATGGTGCTGAAGATATTCAAGGTGATATAGCACTGACTAAAAGTGATGATGGTTGCGAAGGTGGCGCTTGTAAGATTTAACCATTATTAAAACAAAAAATAGCTACACGCTAACACTTAGTTTTTATGGGGAGTAACAAGTCATTCCCCATTTAATTTACCTTTTACACTGTCGGAAGGTAGCGGTAAAAGCAACGATAAATTAGTAGGAGTTCTTTTATGAGTATGAATTACAGTACTTTCTCGCATGTGCATAATGATCAACTCAAAGAACCGATGTTTCTTGGACAATCGGTAAATGTTGCACGTTATGATCAGCAAAAATATGAGATGTTTGAAAAGTTAATTGAAAAACAACTCTCGTTTTTCTGGCGACCAGAAGAAGTTGATATATCACAAGATCGTATTGATTATTCACACCTTCCTGAACACGAAAAGCATATTTTTATTAGTAATTTAAAATATCAAACATTACTCGATTCCATTCAAGGACGTAGTCCCAATGTTGCATTACTGCCGCTGATTTCAATTCCAGAACTTGAAACTTGGGTAGAAACATGGTCGTTTTCAGAAACTATACACTCACGTTCTTATACCCATATCATTCGTAATATTGTTAATGATCCATCGATCGTGTTTGATGATATTGTCACCAATAAAGAAATTCAAAAACGTGCAGGTGATATTGCAGGTTATTACGATGACCTTATTAGCTATGCAAGTTACTATAATTTATTTGGCGAAGGCAGACATAACATTAATAATCACACGGTTTCCATTAATTTACGTGAACTAAAAAAGAAACTTTATCTGTGCTTAATGAGTGTTAATGCACTTGAAGCTATTCGCTTTTATGTCAGTTTTGCCTGCTCATTTGCCTTTGCTGAGCGTGAACTAATGGAAGGTAACGCAAAAATCATCAAACTGATTGCTCGCGATGAAGCTCTACATTTAACTGGCACACAGTTTATGATAAATACGCTGCGTAGTGGAGAAGATGATCCCGAAATGGCAGAAATTGCCAAAGAGTGCGAACAAGATTGTTATGATCTATTTTTACAAGCCGCTAATCAAGAAAAAGAGTGGGCAGAATACCTGTTTGAAGGCGGTTCAATGATTGGCTTAAATAAAGATATATTATGCCAATATATCGAATATATTACTAATATTCGCATGCAAGCCGTAGGACTAAAATTACCCTTTGAAGTTAAATCAAATCCAATTCCATGGATCAATAACTGGCTTGTGTCTGATAATGTACAAGTAGCACCGCAAGAAGCCGAAATGAGTTCATATTTAGTTGGACAAATTGACTCTGAAATTAACGAAGAAGATTTAAGCGATTTTAAATTGTAATTTTTATATTCAGACATATACCATCCTGAAAATTTTTGACAAAAGGAACAAATTATTGTTCCTTTTTAATAATTCATATCAGTCGCTAATAATACACTTTCTACTAACTGTAACTTGACAGTCATTTAAAATAGAGTAAGGATATTGTTTAAATTTTCTCTATTTTTCTCCGACGGGGTTTCCTAAAAAAGAATTGCTTCACGGGCAACCAAGGAAACTACTATTACAATGCTCATTTTAAGTAATTATTGTTATAGAATCGGATTAGGTAAAGTATGAGCCAAACTAGAATTTATTAGGATAAAGGAATAGCTGAAATTTTTTCATATATTAAAAACTCATATTATTCATGATATGTTATTATCAAACACGGAGGAAGGAAGGAAGAAATAAATTACTATTTGAATATATTTAAAATTATTATAAAAAGGTCGTTAGTACTCCTTCAATGACCGGTTATTACAACAACAGTATAAACACTTGTATGACTAAAAGAAGTAATTTATACAGGCAAATTCTATCTGATATTTTGGTGAGTATCACCTTACACAATTTATTTTAATTGGGAAAGGAAACGACCACCCGATTATTAATTGAGATCATCAAATATTAAATAAAGCTAATCATGTAATCGCTTAGAGTAACAACAACACAACCGACTCTGGCTATTCAGAAAATAAGGTCATATTGAGATATAAAAAGGATTAAAGGATTGTTTTATGACTTGGATAACAGCAAAATCAGTCACCGATCACCGTCAATCATCAAAAGTAACCACTAAAATCAGGACGGGTTTGAGACCATTAGAAAATATTTTAATTCGAAGAATACCGGTTAATTTGCTGGTATCACAAGTTGGGCATTTTTGGATTGAACTTTTACATAAAGATGAAACTGAAATAGATGAGTTAATGAAAAATACATTTAAAAAGGGATTGAAAGAAAAAGACATTAATGATGAAAATGGAAATCCGCTACAACACTCGACCAAAGCCAACAATTTTAGAGAAAGTTATGGTTGGTATCCAGTGCAAATGAAAATCCAACTACTAAATATTTTTATTGACAAGAGAATAGTATCAAGTGACGGTATTTTAAACGGCGACCATGCTCAAAGACGAAAAGAAGATGAGGAAGAAACATTAACCGAATTAACTCATACAAAAGATCGGAAAGCTGGGCGCAAATCAAATAATAATGAATATTCTAGTCGTGCCTTTGATCCGCATCAAAGTAATCGTTTTCATCCTGAGAAAATTAAATTTACCTCTCACCCTTATGTGTTGCCTAGTGATACGCGAAGCGATGAAGAGATATTTAATGAAATTAGAGCATTTGCACAAGCGTTTGAAGATGAATGGAGTTGGGGCTATGACTGTTATAAGGAAACTAATTGTCATACCTTTTTATTTTTATTGTTAGCTACCTGTAATCTGGCTGATCCTGATTGTATTGGAGAAGAACTAGATAGACATTTTAAGCGTTATAAAAAATCATTAGATAAACACTGTAAAGGCGTAAAAGAAACAACTATTAAAAGAAGAATATTAATGGAAAAGCTATTAGACATATCTGAAAATGCGAAACCAAAATAATACAAATACAACTAGTAAACCTAAATTTAAAGAAGTTGCTGATAATATGAAAAACTTAATAAAGATAAGTTTAATCCCTTTTTTATTATGGGTAGGAACTTTTCAATATGTTTTAGCCGAGGTAAAAATGAATAACCAACACGTTCAAATAATAAAAAATTTAAAAAAACAAGGCATTATTCCGAATAAAGTCTATTTTCAACATGATTTTATGCTCTTTATCGATAATCAAGATAGCTTTCCTGAAAAAGATTTATTTTCGTCAGTAAATGGTTTAGAAACCAATCCAAAGATGTATAAAATGGCGACTCAAAATATTTCTCAAGTAAAATTAAATGAAAACTATCAATATAGCGATATATTTCAACGTGAACGCAATATTATTGAAATTATGTATCCGTCTGATTCTTTTCAGTCATTAGAAGATGGAGTTTATTTTTATACGTTAGATGAAAATAAACAATTACATAAACAAGCTTCATTTGAAAAGGTATTTGAGCTACCTTGCTATTTACGGGTTGAAAAAAAACATGGCATTGTGGTCAGTACCCAAAAAAGATGTTTAACATCTATAAATCATTATACTTATGATTATTGGGCCAATAATAACTTAAAGAATCTTAAATTAGAAATGTATGATACAAATCATAATATTATTTATTCTTCTGAAATATGGTTTGATGAAAATACTGGATTAATGTCTAAAGCGATTAAAAGAAATATCAAAACAGGACGTTATATCATTGAATCCTATATTAGACAGAATGGTATCTATGAAATTGATAATTATTTTGATAATCAAGACGTTAAGACTAATCACGTAATTTATTATGAAAAACCAAAGCGTATAGAAAATCAAATCTTAAATAAAGATGGCAACGTGATTAAAACCAAAAGCCAAAAGCCGGAAGAAATCTTCGATTTTGAAAAGGATCTCGATGAGCCCTATCCTTACAATAAATTAATCATGGATGTGCAAAAAAGTAATGCACTGTTAACTGGTTCGATGTTTGAACATAGTATGGGTGATAATAATCAATATGACAGTGAAGCTGCAAATAGAGCTCAATATTTAGGTATTAAGCCCCATCAAGTTTATTACCATCAATTGCCCTTCCCCAATTTTATGGTTGAACGTTACAAAAATTTTCCCCATCAGGCACCATTAACGTTAATTGAAGCCGAAAACCAATTCCCACTTGATAAATACAGCGATTTAATTCAAGTAGAAATAGGAGATAATTATCAGTATAAAAAAATTAACAAAATAAAATGGCAACAATCACCAATCTCATTACCTTTAGCGCAGTTTAAATCATTAGAAAATGGTATATATTTTTATACACTAGCGAATAAAGACCAATTAACTCCACTAGATAGCGTAGAACAGGCGGTTAGCCTCCCCTCTTATATCCGTGTTGAAAAAGAAATGGGCAAAATCGTATCAATATTACAAAAAACACGAGTACAGTGGCTATCAACTGAATTTGAATACCAGAAAAATACCCCTGTTAGCAGTAAATTGACTGTGCTTGAAAGTCATCTGGTGCCAAAGTTAGTTATAGAGACCGAGTATGAAAAAGGCAGTTATGTGCCGTTATCTCAAGTTATCAAAAATACCCAAGGAATCACTATCAGAACATTCATACACTGTAAAAAGCAGAAAATTACTGCAATGTTAGACAGATTTAATGAACAAGGTATTAAAACTAATCATATTGAAATATCGAGTGAAGGAGATATCGAGAACCAATATCTTGATAAGAATGGCAACGTGTTATTTACCACTAATGAAATTAAAGACCAAAATAACCCACAACTCTACGATAACTTACCTTTCAATCCTGATGGTTTTGAAATGATATTGTTTGAACATTTTTAATGACAAAATGGAAACTAAATAATTTAAATAGGGTACGTTAATCAACTTCATTCTAAGTAATAACAAACTGTTGCTTGACAGCAACACTAAATCGGGTAAGGATATCAATAAATTTCCTTTGTTTTAATGTTATTACTATGAATGAGACCCGCTTATCATACCCTATTTCTCCCCTTGATTTTAGCGATGACCAAATAAATGTTAGTTACCTCAAACAACAACTTGATGATTTTCAACAATGGTCTAAGTCTCAATTTGAGCAACAAGCCGATATTGATATATTAGTGCATTTACGCAGTCAATTTATCGACCATTTACTTGAGCGCTTATGGTGTTTTTACCAAATTCCTAAACATGTCTCTTCTTTTTTTAAACGCAATCGCATCGCTTTGGTTGCCGTTGGGGGCTATGGTCGGGCTGAATTGCATCCATTGTCAGATATTGATATTTTGATACTAAGTGATTATCCATTGACTAAAGAGATTGAAAAACAGATCGGTGATTTGGTTCGCTTGTTATGGGATTTACATTTAGATATAGGTCACAGTGTTAGAACATTGAGAATTTGCTTGCAAGAAGCGAAAAATGATATCACCATAATGACTAATTTAATTGAATCAAGACTTATTTCGGGCAATCAATTACTATTAGATGAATTACACAAACAAATTTTTAGCGATAAGATATGGCCTTCTCGTGCTTTTTATCAAGCAAAAATTAAAGAACAACAAAACCGCCACCAGCAGTATCACAGTACCTCTTATAATCTAGAACCTGATTTGAAAAATAGTCCTGGCGGATTACGCGATATGCAGATAATCCAATGGATCGCCATTCGCCATTTTGGTGGTGAATTTTTACAAAAAATGGCTGACTTCAATTATTTAACCCCTGAAGATATTGAAGACTTCAAAACTTGCCGTAAATTTTTATGGCGAATGCGTTTTGCCTTACACTGCGTGATCTCACGTTATGATAACCGCTTACTTTTTGATCGGCAGCTTAGCATTGCCAATATGTTAGGTTACAAAGGCGAAGGTAACACACCAGTAGAAAAAATGATGCACGACTACTATCGTGTCGCTCACAACATTACTGAACTCAATCAGATGTTATTACAACTGTTTTATGAATCGATACTTGAGCATAACCCAAAAAATAAACCTTATGATATTGATGAATATTTTCAAATTAGAGAAAACTTAATTGATATAAAAGAGGATAACCTCTTTAAAAAAGATCCTGTCTTGATTATGCAGCTTTTTTATACTATTTTGCTTAATCCACAAATTACAGGGCTTTATTCAAACACCATTAGGCAGTTACGTTCGGCAAGAAGAAAATTAAAAGCTTTGCTATGTGAAGATCCTAAATCGCGGCAAATTTTTATGATGATCATCAAACACCCTAACGCAATAAAAAAAGCCATTTTACCCATGCATCAATATGGCATATTAGCCGCATATATTCCAGACTGGAAGCATATCGCTGGCATGATGCAATTTGATCTTTTTCATGCTTATACCGTTGATGAACATACCATTCGATTGCTAATTGAATTAGATAACCTAAAAACAGATAGCGGCAAACAAAAGCATCCTAATAGTTCGAGAGTATTTGCTAAATTATCCAAACCAGAACTACTCATTATCACAGGTCTATTTCATGATATAGGTAAAGGTCGACATGGTGATCATTCTGAAATAGGTGCACAGCTCGTTGAAAAATTTTGTCAATTACACCAGCTAGATGCCAAAGATACCGATTTAATTATTTGGTTAGTACGCTATCACTTACTGATGTCGGTAACCGCACAAAGTCGCGATTTGCAAGATCCCGCAGTGATTCGAGAGTTCATTCAACAAGTAAAAAGTAAGCGTCGCTTACAGTATTTGCTCTGTTTAACTATTGCCGATGTTTGTGCAACCAATGAAACGCTTTGGAATAGCTGGAAGCAAAGCCTAATGCGTGAGCTCTATTTTACCGCAATGCGATCTTTTGATTCAGGTATCCACCAAATTCCAGAGCAACGAAGTATTGCAAGGCAACACAAACAAGACGCACTCGCGACTTTACTCAAACAAAATTACGATGAATGGCAAATCAAGAATTTTTGGCAAGACTGTCGAGTTGACTACTTTCTGCGGTATACAACAGAACAAATTGTTATACATGCTCAAAATTTATTACATCATGATTTAACGCAAACCTTAGTGTTAATCAATCCAAACCCATACCATGGTGGCAGTGAGATTTTTATTTATTCGCCAGATAGGCCTTATCTATTTGCAACTGTTTGTAATACACTCAGTATGCATAATTTAACTATTCATGATGCACTCATTATTACCAATAAAAAAGGCTTTGCCCTTGATACATTTATTGTACTTGAACCAAATGGGCAAACAGTGCAAGAAGATCGGCATCAAGGTATTATCAAAGCTCTAGGAAAGGCACTACAACACCCCGTTTATCAAGGGGTGGCAATTAAACCACCAAAGAAAAGATTGCAATCTTTTTCTGTACCAACACAAGTCAATTTTTTATCCGCTTTCAATGAAAAGCAAACGTATATGGAACTCATTGCCTTAGATATGCCTGGATTACTTGCTTGTGTCGGCGAAATATTTGCTCATTTAGATTTATCATTACGGAGTGCTAAAATTGCCACTATTGGTGAACATATTGAAGATCTATTTATCTTAACTGATAAATACAACAATGCACTGGATGATACTACCTGTAATCAATTACGAGAATCAATCGTAACCACCATTGATTCAATGAACTAATTAACCCAATTAAAGACATCGCTTATGCAATTTTTTATTATTTTGTTTCCCATTTTTGCTATTTTTATTGTCGGATTTATCGCACAAAAAGCCTTAAAATTTGATGTTGCTAATCTATCGAAAATGTCACTTTATGTGTTATCCCCATTTTTAGCATTTAAAACATTTTATACGCATACGTTAACTGCCGATTATCTATTTTATATCTGTTATATTTTTGGTCTCTGTTTTTCATTAGTCCTTATCATCTCCATTTGGTCTATGATGATGAAATATTCAACCAAAGAGCGCTGCGCTATGATTTTAAGTGCATGCTTTATGAATAATGGCAACTACGGTACCCCTGTACTTTTAGTTTTTTTTGGCTCGGTGGGATTTGACCTTGGCGTAATTATGATGGTATTACAACAATTTGTAATGAGCACAGTTGGCATCTATTATGCAGCAAAAGGGAGTGTGCGTAGTGATATTGTCAGTCAAAAAGATGTCATCAATAAAGTTATCCGCATGCCTGTGGCTTATGGTGCTTTATTAGGTATGCTTTTTCAGTTATGCCATATTCCTTTGTCCAAATCCATCATGACATCCATTGGCATGATTGGCGACTCATCAATCGTTGTAATTATGATTATTTTGGGAATGCAATTAGCCAAAATCAAGATCCAACAACTGGATTATCCTAAACTTTCATTTTCATTACTCACCCGAATGATTATTTCACCGCTAGTTGCATTTGGCATGGTCTATTTTATGCCTATTTTGCCGATTTATAAGCAAATATTAATCGTATTAGCCGCTATGCCAAGTGCCGCCAATACAACACTCATGTCAGTACAGTTTGATACTCATCCCGAACTGGTATCAAGTGCAACCTTAGTTAGTACATTATTGAGCTTAATCACATTACCTATTGTCCTGTGGCTTGTTGGCGCGCCAATACCGTTTTAATCGTCAAAGCGCTCTCTAGTCAGAAAGCGTTGTGCCAGATAATTTAAAATCTGGTTTGAAGTCGCTAAAATCATTGCCCACACTTTACCTTTTATAAAAAATAAAACAGCGGGTAATTAATCCTTACCTAGCCACTCTTTTTCAAACTGATTGACAAACTCAACCAAAAAATGATGCCGTTGCTCAGCTAGCTTTTTAGCTATTGGGGTATTCATCTTATCTTTAAGCAAAAAAAGTTTTTCATAAAAATGATTAATAACGGTATTGGGTTGTTTATAATTATCTTCATTCAATGCAGTTCGTGGTGAAATATCAGGATCGTACATAATATGATGTTTATTGCCACCATAATAAAAGGTGCGAGCAATACCAATTGCCCCCAATGCATCTAAGCGATCAGCATCTTGCACAATTTGCCCTTCTAATGATAATGTTTTTTTCTGATTAAGATTTTTTCGATATGACATATTTTCAATAATGTCAAAAATCATTTTAATTTCGCTATCGGTTAACGCCTGTAATATTAAATAATCACGCAACTCAATGATAGCTTGATTCACATCAGCAACCACTTTTTCATCAATCACGTCATGTAAATAGGCACTCACAATCACAATAAAACCATTCGCTTTTGGCTCATACTTTAAAATCTGCTCGGCCAATCTCACCACTCGCTCAATATGCGCCATATCATGACCCGAAAAGTCATTAGCTAATTTTTGTTTAACAAAAGCTTGTATGGCTTGAATAACATCCACTTGTTGATTATTTCTTTGATTATTCATAACTTAATTTCACTAATTTAATTTACACAAACTGATTTTCCATACAAACAAATACTAGTTTACTCATAATTGGAGTATACAAGAAGATTATAAAAACAAGGCTTCAAGCGAGATTTGTTCTATTTTTATGCTACCAATGGTAGGGACTTTCTCAACATTGGGAAATACCTTTATTTATTTTATGTGCGCTATTAGTTCAAATAACCCACTAAAAAGCGAATTGTTTTTTCAACAATCTAAAAGAATATAAAGTTCCTTTTTCATATTTCACTTACCAATAAAATAAATTATTTTCTTCTTACTCTAACTTTGCCTCTGATAATAGCACACCGCAAAGCGTAAACAATGTTCCAATGGCGGCAATCGAAGTAAAAGACTGGTTCAAAATCACAACTGCTGCAATAATAATTAGAAGCTGTTGTGTAGGTTAATGCAATATTTTCACACAAAAAGTAACAAGTCACACCACAAAGCCCTGCGCATAAAAACATACACTCTTGCTTAATGCCCTGCCAAGCAAAAAAACGTGGCGATAAGAACCACAGGACTATATAGCCAAGAGAAAATCGAAAAAACAAAATCTCAATTGGTTTAAAATCAATTAATAATATCTTAGTCGCGATAAATGTTGTTCCCCAAAGAAACACTGTCATTAATGCAATTAGGTGCCCTTGTGTCCTTTTTGAAAATAAAATAATTCTCTCTGCTTACTTAACTAATTCGAAATCAAAACACGATTTATAGCCTAAACTATGATTAAAAATAGAGTATTCAAAATAATTTTACATATTTTTTGAAAAGTCTTGATAACGAAACAAGGCACTATTTAGATAATCAAAATTTTAGCAATAATTAAAAGCACTAATGCAAAGTAATTAATAATAACTAAATGGGAAACTTAATAAATTGCTTAAGCGGAAAAATACAAGACAAAAAAAATCCACTCAAATATTCGAGTGGAGGGCAAAAAATGAAAAACGTAATCTGTTAATATAGACAGATTAAACGGCAAAAAGTTCAATTTAATTTCATATATTTTTTAATATTTAACTAAATAATAAATAACATATTGATTTTAAACATTAATTATTTTTTAAATATTTAAAAATAGTTATAAATATTATAAACCTTACTCATTGTCATTAATCAAAATAATCAGACGGTAATATACCTAATTTATAAAAAACGCGGTTATGCCTCATCGCCATGAAAGTACATATCTCTTTCTGCCCTCTCTTTCGTTTGTTGGCAAGCAAGTTTAGTGAGTTTTTGATTGATACACTGGTTATCACACGATTTAACAAATAGAGACTGTCAAGTCCAGTTAATCACGATAAGGTATAGAATCCTGAATATTTTTCACAAAAATATAGCCTAAAAAAGTAAATAGTCAGCTTACCGCCTTAATTTATCATCAATCGAGTTTTCTTTCTCACGTTATAAATGGACGGATTGCTGACCATAAAACCTTTAGCCAAATCAGTGATGGTTATTTTTCTTTATGATATAAGGGCAGATCGCTTAATAGCGATACAGCATTAGTTTTGTTTTTATATCTATTTATGACAGTCGCTCCTCAAATTACGGTAAATAACGCGATTAATTCCTAAGCCTAATTTAGCTGTTACAAACTTTATTTTTATACTGAAACACATAGTTATCTGAAACTTTTTTACAAACTTAAAATGGGTAAATTTTGATTAAATAGCAATCCTAAAACGATCGCGATATACTCTACTCAAAAATCGAGCTAACTCAGCCGTTGGCTAACTTGTATTCCGTCTTGAATTCACCTATAATGCCCTGATATTGTGCTTAGGTACAATTCACAATTGGGGCTGATTCTGGATTCGACGGGATTTGCGAAACCCAAGGTGCATGCCGAGGTGCGGTAGGCCTCGTAAATAAACCGCAAAAAAATAGTCGCAAACGACGAAAACTACGCACTAGCAGCTTAATAACCTGTTATAGAGCCTTCTCTCCCTAGCCTCCGCTCGTAGGACGGGGATCAAGAGGAGTCAAACCCAAACGAGATCGTGTGGAAGCCTTGCTTGGGGCGGAAGCATTAAACTTAATCAAGCTAGTCTATCAGTGGCGTGTTTGTTCGCAGCGGGTAGATGAAATTCAAAAACAAACTACGCATGTAGTACCGAGGATGTAGAGATTTCGGACGCGGGTTCAACTCCCGCCAGCTCCACCACTTCAATATTCCGTAATATTCTTTTACCCCCCACTAAAGCACATAAAACCCAGTAAGAACAAGCGTTAGAGACAGTTTTATCACTCTGTAAGTATCAACTAGATACATTTACAACCAAAATTTTAGGTATATGCTTAGTTATACAGGTAGTATATAACTAAAAATCGTATAACGACCTCATCGACAGATACTCAACCCAAAACAGCCAAACCATAGGGTAAAGATTATTTATTGACGACGATAACGGATGATATTTAATGATTGGAGACTTGAACTTATAAATCTCTCCTAGAACATATCTTTATATATAATTTTAAGATATTCTTCTAAAGAAATGCAAAAAAGAAATTTTAGTATTTAGTCACTGTAACTTGAAAATAAGATAATATTTTTTAATTGAATTCTGTAAGTTACCAAATTTTGTTATAATTACAGCTAGCCCAAAAGCTCAATTGATTAGTATAATCACCGCTCTCTAACAACCAAACTGCCTGATATTTTTCCCATTTATCGTTGCGGGCTTGGGTTTTATTTGTTTTGCTGAATCAGTTGATTTACCGGAATATACTTCCACTTGATTTAATCGAATAAAAGAACTGGTGTGAGCGATATCTTCTGGCAAGATTAACCCATTAATTTTATTCGTATCATAGCCTTTTTTAGACACTTCCCAGCCTTCAGGCAAAACTTATACTTCATAGCGTTCCCTAACCCAACCAAAATATTTTTTTAATTAAATTTTTTATGATAATTAGCCTATAAAATAAGCTAACTTAATTTTTACCATTAAAATTATGGTGTTTAAAAAAATCTTGGTTAGTTTTTTGGGGGATTGTTTGTAAAGGTAAGTAAGGGAAAAGACATATTAAGCTTTGGAGAAAGCTTTAAGGGATTGATATTTTTTTGATTTTTGTAAAAAAACAACAAAATAAAAATATAATAAAATCAATACGCTACCTGACTGTTTTTATAGTTTTCGGGTTTGGGTGACGGTATTTGACTATAACTTGTGTGATTGGGTTTCGGACGTTTTAAGCTTTTTGTGGTGGAATCAATAGCAACAGTGACAGTGACAACAGTCGAGTTAAGAAAGTAGCAAATTCCTTAACACCCCACACTTTGGCTACGGAATGTGGCCGACTTATATTTACTCGTATCATCCTGATACTCGCCTCTTTGATGCCTTCTTCACTTTGCTCAGATGTTCAAATTTATTTCTAACAAAACCCAAACTCACCAAACATCCATACTTGCCGTGCTAACCTCGCTTAGTTGTCAACGCATTCTAGCGCGGTTAAAGGGGGGGGGGGACATATTGACCTTACAATATTATGAGAATATTTTTTAATAAAAAACCGTTCATTTATCAAGTTGATTTTAATTAATATTTTAAAATAACAACAATGATAACATTCAATCCAATTGTGATCATTTAAATTTCTTTTAGCAACTCATTAATTTGATAATAAAATCAAGAAAATTAAATAGATATCACAAAAAACGTGGTTTTAAGCGTATTTGTTGTAACAACGAAATAAATAAGTGGGTATTTTAAGATACAAAAAAAACCTGCTATATGCAGGCTTTAGGAATTTGGAAATTGGCTCCTCCAACAGGACTTGAACCTGTGACATACGGATTAACAGTCCGCCGTTCTACCGACTGAACTATGGAGGAACATTTAACGCAGGAGATATTAACGTTCTATAATGATTATGTCAATCTGAAATACATTAATTAAATTCAACTGCTCAGCTTGTAATCAAATCAAACTATAGATATGCTAAAATAAAAAGATATATTATTAACAGATAAAATAACAATTATGAAAAAAAATATTTGTGTTTTTTGTGGCGCTAGTGAAGGAAGCCAACTAGAATATCGTACCCAAGCTGAACAATTAGGCAAAACTTTGGCTGAACAAAACCGGCGACTAATTTATGGTGGTGGCAATAAAGGCTTAATGGGTGTGATCGCTAATGCGGTATTAGCTCATGGTGGTGAGGTGATTGGTATTATTCCTGAACGTTTAGTCAAAGCCGAAACAGCTCACCACGGTATCACTCGTTTAGAAGTGGTAGATAATATGCATCAACGCAAAGCAAGACTTTCTGAGCTTGCCGATGGCTTTATTGCAATGCCGGGCGGAACAGGTACGCTAGAAGAGGTTTTTGAAGTCTGGACGGGGATGCAAATCGGTTATCACGAAAAGCCGGTGGCTTTATTTAATCCAGCTGAATTTTGGCAGCCTATGCTCAATTTTTTACAACATGCTGTGAATGAAGGGTTTGTTCGAGATAGTTTTTATAAAACATTAATCGTTTCGGAAGATCCTCAATCGATATTACAACAAATAGATCACTTTATTCCTAAAGATTTACAGCGTTGGGTAAAAAAATAACGTATTGATGATAAAAAACGCCATCATTTGATGGCGTTTTTTATTAATATTATCAATATTAAGCTACAGTTGTAGATTCTGGCTCTGGTTGTTTAATAAATGCATAAGCTACACCAGCAACAACAGCACCAACAACGATAGATAACAAGTAGCCACCCACTGGTTTAACCACACCTGGAATGGCTAAGGCAAATAACCCACCATGTGGCGTCATTAATGTTGAACCAAAGGCTAAAGCCATGCCACCAGTAATTGCCCCACCAATAATACAACATGGGATAACACGTAATGGATCACGAGCAGCAAATGGAATTGCCCCTTCGGATATAAAGCATAAGCCTAATACCAATGAAGCTTTACCACTTTCTTGTTCAGTTTTAGCAAATTTTTTGCTCGCAATAAGTGTTGCTAAGCCCATCGCTAAAGGTGGAACCATACCACCAGCCATAACCGCTGCCATTGGTGCATAAACTTGTGCTGAAATTAAACCAGTACCAAATGCGTAAGCAACTTTATTAATTGGCCCCCCCATATCAGTACACATCATTCCGCCTAAAATAGCCCCCAATATAACCGCATTCGCCGTACCCATTGAGTTTAACCATACTGTTACAACGTTCATTAACCATGCAATAGGGGTACCAACAATAAATTGCATCACAAGGCCTGTAATAAGCGTTGCAAATAGTGGTACAATGAGTATCGGTTTTAATGCCTCTAGCGTTTTTGGTAATGGTAAATATTTTGTGATTAATAGCGCCAAATAACCAGCAAAGTAACCAATAATAATCCCACCTAAAAAACCTGCACCAGTTGATACCGCAAGTAAACCACCCACAAGCCCCGGTGCAAGCCCAGGTCTATCAGCAATAGAATAAGCAATATAACCTGAAAGCAATGGCACCATAAGTGAGAAAGCAAGCCCTCCAATTTGAGCTAAATGCGGTTCACCTATTAATTTTTGCACCCCTTCAACCATTTCAAATGAACCAAAAGCAAATGAAAGCGCAATAATCAAACCACCTGCAACCACCATTGGTAACATGTAAGACACGCCAGTTAATAGATGTTGATAAACACCTTTTTTCTCATTACTTGCCTTAGCTGTTGAGGAGTTTGCTATTGGCTGATAAACCGTTGCTTCTTCAAATGCTTTATCAAATTCTTGTGCTGTTTTTTTCAGGGCAGGGCCTGTTTTGGTGCGATAAAGTTTTTTACCCGCAAATTTACTTAAGTCGACATCGATATCACAAGCAGCAATAACCACATCGGCAGAGGCGACTTCTTCTGGCGTTAATTCATTACCCACACCAACTGAACCACGAGTTTCAACTTTACACCACCAACCCCGTTTTTTGGCTTCTTCTTCAATGGCTTCTGCCGCCATAAAAGTATGCGCAACGCCGGTTGGACAAGCAGTAACAGCAACAATGCGTTTTACACCATGACTTGGCATGGATGTTGGTGTCACTTCAGCAGATTGTTCATAAACACTCGCTTTACTTTGTGCATCAGTTAAAATTTGTTTTGGATTAGCAAAAAGCTGATTTAAGTCTTCAACAACATAAACTTTTTTACCCGCCACTGCTTTATCGCTAATGGTTCCCGAGCCAACAGCAACAATAACATCTGCTGATACAGCACTGTCAACGACATTTAAATTTAAGGCATTTGCTGCTAAAGCTAATTCTGCTTTAGCTAAACGTCCATTAACTGGACCTGCATGACTACCTTCAATAATATATATATTCATGAATACTCCTTTATGCAGCAATTATTTCAATTTTTTCTAGCATATTATTTACCGCTTGGCGCTCAGCGATACCAACACCAGCTTGTCCAACTGATAAAGCCGCAACACTTGATGCAAAGACTAAAGTGTCTTTAATTGATTGCTCCGTGATTAAACCATACATTAAACCAGCGACCATGGAATCGCCAGCACCTACAGTACTAACTACTTGGCATTTAGGCGGTTTTGCTAACCATGCTTCATTTTTAGTGATCCATAAAGCACCTTTACTTCCAAGCGAAATGATGACATTGTCAACCCCGCCATTAACTAATTCCATAGCAGCTTTTTTTACATCATCCAATGTCGATAATTTGTGACCTATCCACATTTCAAGCTCTTTATCATTTGGTTTGATTAACCATGGTTTTGCTTTTAAACCAGCGACCAATGCATCTCGACTACTATCGAATACAATTTTGGGACAAATTGCTTTAACTTGTTCCATCCAATTTGTAAATTTATCAAGTGATACTCCAGCAGGTAAGCTACCACTGATAGCAACCATATCAATGTCTTTTAACCACTCAAGAGAGTTTTTTACAAAGCTTTGCCAGTCTTGCTCACTAATAGTAAAGCCCGAAAAGTTGAGATCTGTTACTTCACTATTTTCTTCGGTCAATTTGACATTAATACGTGTACGACCTTCAATTGTTTCGAATTTATCAACCACATTTAATGATTTAAATAATAAATTAAAACCATCACGATTTTCTTTACCTAAAAATCCACCGACAGTTAATTGAACGTCTAAATCAGACAAAACTTTAGCCACATTGATGCCTTTACCAGCAGCAAGTAATGCATTGGTTTGGACTAAATTAACATCGCCAAGCTCCACTTTTGGGCAAAAACCTAAAAGGTCATAAGCAGGGTTTAAGGTGATTGTTGCAATACGATAAGTCATTTAAACACCCTCACCTAAACCGCTTTCAATCGCTTTACCAATAGCATCAAGCGCTTGAGCAGCATCATCGCCAACCGCTGTAAATTTTAATCGACTACCTTTTTTGGCGCCTAGTGCAACAATTTTCATTAAACTCGTTGCGCTCACTGGCTCACCTTTACCATCTAAATTGGCAACGGTCACTTTACTGCTAAATTCTTTAACGAGTTTTACTAAAACGGATGATGGGCGAGTATGTAAACCATTCTCATTAGGAATAATGAATTCACGACTTAACGATTCATTATTTGATTCGGTAATAACCGACTCATTTGGAGAGATTGATTGAATTTCTGATTCATCAGATCCTACAGTTTGAGCACCAGATAAAAGAAGATTGATAAGCCCATCAGTATTTGCTGATAATAGTAACGCTAATTTTTGATTAAAAGCTAAAGTTGCAATGTGATTTATAATTTCAGAAACAGAATCATTAACGACTGACATAGTAATAAGTAACTTAACAGGCTTACCATCTTCATTAAGATTACTCGTGGTACGGCTAATCGCCATCGCATTTTTTAAATTACCTTCTTTGCTATCATTTAACCAAACACCCTCGCCTAGGTAAGTTGGTTTATTATCTAATACATCAGCAATAAAACTTGCATTGACTGCATTTTGCTGTTTTAAACGTGAAGCATTTAATGCTTGTAGTGTTGATAAACTATCCGCAGGGATATCCAATAACAATGCAGATTCATTTACAGTAAATTGACTCTCTTCTAGACTTGTTTTGCCGGTTAAAATAGCAATTGCTTCGTCGGCCGATTGAATTTTTTTGATTCGTTCCTCTACCCCATCAGCGCCAAGCACATGAGTAAGTTGACGAAGTAATTCTAAATGCTCATCAGAGCTTGCAGCAATACCAATTGCAAGATAGGCCTTTTCATCATCATCCCCCCATTCAACACCATTAGGAAAACAAAATACTTGCACCCCTGTTTTTTTCACCAAATGACGAGTTTTAGTGGTGCCATGAGGAATAGCAATACCGATACCTAAATACGTCGCTGCTTGAGCTTCTCTTTCAAGCATTCCATTGACATAACCTTCTTCAACAAATCCTGCACTCGTTAAGGCTGAAGCAATTTTTTTTATTGCTTCAGTTTTATTGGTAGCTTGTTCATTTAAATGAATATTTTCTTTAACTAAATGAAACATATAATAAATACCTCTGGGTTAAAATGTTGGGTCGACTAAAATGACTCAACAAATATAAATCCTTGAATTAACATTATTGAATCGTTTCAGCAATAATGAATAAATTAATATTAATTATCAAATAAATTATGTCTATTGATCAATAATTTGTGATCTTGATCTTATTTTTTATTTAAAATTTAAACAGTTTTAAATCCAATATTGCGTTTGGTATCTATCAATATCTTAACGGCTTAAGCTACCTCGATAGATCAATCGCCTCGGGATTATTGTCGTACCTGATTGATAACTCTCATTATGTAAATAGTTTAAAAATAGCTTTATTGTTACATTGGCAACTTCTTTATGATCTTGTGAAAGCGATATGACTTTGCATGGTAAAAAATCTAACAGTTCATTATCACCAAAAGTAGCAATAGTTAAGTTTTCGGGTAGATGTCCAAATTTTCTTAAAATTGCATCAATACTTCCTTGTAATAAAGAAAAAGAAGTTGTAAAAATGCCATTAGGCATTTCATGGCTTTCTAACCATTGACTAAAGGCAAAATCAGCATCTTGACGACTATAATTATTTGCATATAAAAAATCAATTTTATTACTATTATTAAATTTGATATCTTTAAATCCATCTAGACGAAGTTGACTAACCGACAAGTTTGGTAAAGCCCCAATATAAACCACCGAATCTTCAACAAAGTTATTAAATGCTTGGGCCAGTGATTTAGAATCTTGTTTATCGGCACCAACAATATTTCTAAATTTAGATATGGATAATATTCTATCAAGTGCAAATAATGGAATCTTTTCGTTTTGCCAGTCATCATAAAAAATATAATCCTGAGCAGAAACGAATGATGATGAAATAATCAAAGCATCTACCCTGCGTTGCTGTAGATGTTTAACGCACTCTTTTTCGATTTGTGGATTGTCTTCAGAACATGCAAGTAATAATTGATATCCTTCTTTTCTTACTAGTTGTTCTAAATAATTGGCAATGCGGGTGTAACTGTTGTTTTCTAAATCAGGAATAATAAAACCAATAGTACGTGTTTTACCGGCTCTAAGCCCTGCTGCTACAGCATTAGGTTGGTAATTATGCGCTTTTACCACCGACATGACTTTTTCAACTGTTTTGTCACTCACGCGGTACTTTTTGGCTTTTCCATTGATCACATAACTCGCTGTTGTTCTTGAGACACCAGCCAAGAGAGCGATTTGTTCTAATTTCATAACACAATCCCAACTAAATATAGTTAGTTATTTAACCTGAATCAAAATAATTTGTAAATACTGATTCTAATGACTACTCAACAAGTTAGCTGTATTTTACGTTTTATAAAAAAAGCCTAAAGATAAAAAGGGCTAATAAAAAAATAGGATTTAGTTAAATCCTATCAAAATAATAAGCACATTAATCATTAGTAATAAATAGCAATATTTTGATCATGGACATTTTCAATTTTGACGGGGGTATCAAATATATCTTCTAAAATAGTCGAATTCATAATTTGTTGTGGGTTGCCTTGGTATATCAGCTCACCATTTTTCATGGCTAAAATGTAATCTGAATATACGGATGCAAAGTTGATATCATGAATAACAATCACAATGGTTTTACCTAGTTCATCGGCAGCACGACGCAATTGCTTCATCATAGCAACAGCATGTTTCATATCGAGATTATTGAGTGGTTCATCAAGTAATACATATTCAGTATCTTGGCAAAGTACCATAGCAACATAAGCTCGTTGCCGTTGTCCACCAGATAATTCATCTAAAAAGCGCTCTTTATATTCGGTAAGATTTAAAAAATCAAGTGCTCGATGAATATGGTTATAATCATCAGCATTTAAGCGTCCTTTGGTATAAGGGTAACGCCCAAACCCGACTAACTCAAAAACAGTCAATCTACTGTTAAAACGGTTTTCCTGTCTTAATACGGATAAATAGGTGGCAAGCTTATCACTTGGTGTATTAACTACATCCATATTTTGAATTTTAACTTGCCCTTCGTCAGCGAATAAAAGTCGACTGATAATCGATAGTAACGTCGACTTACCCGCTCCATTTGGACCAATAATGGCAGTGATCCCACCTTGTGAAATTGTCGCATTGACATTTTTTAGCACAGGTACTGTTTGATATTTTTTACTAATATTATCAATTTTTATCACTTCGAAACCTTTTTCAATAATAAGAAGATAAACAAAGAACCACCAATAAATTCAATGACAATGGATAATGCACCAACCATATTTAATACTCGTTCTAAGAACATTTGCCCACCAACAAGAAAAATAATACCTAATAAAAAAGCAGTAGGAAGTAAAAAACGATGTTGACTTGATCCACTAATACTATAAGCTAAATTAGCAATTAAAAGACCTAAGAAAGTAAACGGTCCAACTAATGCTGTTGATATCGATACCAAAACAGAGACTAGCAACAAAATAATAGTGATATTTTTTTGGTAATCGATACCTAAATTTATTGCATTATCACGCCCCAACGCTAGCACATCAAATTTAAATCGCATTCGCCATAAAAATAGACCAATAATAGCTGCAATCATTAATGAAAAGACGATTAATACAGGCTCCGCGCGTGTAAATGTCGCAAAAATACGACTTTGTAACACTGCAAATTCAGACGGGGTCATCAAACGCTGCAATAAATTAGAAAAACTACGGAATAATGTACCTAAAATAATGCCGATTAATAATACCAAATGTAAGTTTTGTTTGAGCTTCGTAAACAAACCTCGATACAAAAATAGAGAAAATAAGATTAATAAAAGTGATTCAAATACAAATTTGCCGATAATACCGATATAAGGAATGCCTTGTGTATCAATACAAAAGATCACAACAGTTTGAATGAGCACAAACAGAGATTCAAATCCCATAATTGATGGAGTTAATATTCGATTATTGGTAACCGTTTGAAAAAGTAATGTCGACGTCGCAGCTGAAAAAGCAACTAAAATCATAGTTAGCATAATCCATGTTCGATGGCTCAAAATGTAACTGATATTGCCCTTAAGACCGAAGGTCATAAAGCAAGTTACGCAAATTAGCGCAATAATAAACAATAAAATTACTCTTTTTTGGCATAAAGCATGGCGTTTTTGGCTAACTAACATGGCGTTTCCGACCCAATAATATTAAAAAAATAATAGCGCCAACCACGCCCAAAATCACACTAACTGGAATCTCAAATGGATAGCGAATAATGCGCCCAATGATGTCGCAAATTAAAACTAACCCACTACCAAACAAACAGATCCATGGAATAGTTTTACGGACATTGTCACCAAATAATAAACTAACAATATTTGGTACAATCAATCCTAAAAAAGGTAAAACACCCACAACCACAACCACAATACCACCAGTTACTGCAATAACAATAAGTCCAGTCAACATAACAAGTCGATAATTAAGCCCTACATTAATTGAAAAATCTCGACCCAAACCAGCTACAGTAAATTGATCTGCACTCCAACAAGCGAGTAATGTCAATCCACCCACCAACCATAATAATTCGTAACGACCTTGTAAAACTCCGGAAAAGTCACCCGATTCCCAACCACCAAGTGATTGTAACAAATCAAAATACATGGCAAAAAAAGTTGTAATTGCGCTAATAACCGCTCCTAACATAATACCAATAAGAGGTACCATCAAAGCAGATTTAAAAATGACTTTTCGAGAAATTACCATAAAAATCATTGTGCCAATCATGGCAAATAAGCTGGCAACGACCATTTTAGTCATAACACTTGCGCCAGGCGCTAAAACCATCATCACTAATAAGCCAAGACTAGCAGATTGAGTTGTACCAACCAACGAGGGTTCAACAAATCGATTTTGTGTTAATAGTTGCATAATTAAACCTGCAACACTCATAGCACTGCCGGCTAGTAATAAAGCAGCAGTTCTAGGCACACGGCTTACAAAAAAAATCTCGCGCATGTTACTATCAGACCATAGTTCCAATAGCGTCACATGGCCAGCGCCAATAAATAAACTTATTGCAGTCATTATCAATAAAATGAAAATGCCTGCAATAAAATAAAAGGACTTAACCATATTTTACATCAATTCGTTGATGTTTTTTGTAAAGCTTCACGAATTTGATCCATCAAACGGTTATAAGTTTGTATACCACCTGCGATATACATAGATGATGAATCTAAATAGATAATATGATGATTTTGCCATGCCGCTGTTTTTTGAATTAAGTCATTGCTTAGTACTTGCTGTGCAGATTGTGCTTCTTTGTTACCAATAGCGCTATCTCTATCCAACACAAATAACCACTGTGGATTAACACTTAAGATAAATTCAGAGGTCACCGCATTACCATGACGTCCAGCTTCTTGGAAGGTGGTTGCAGGTTGAAAACCAAGTATATCAAACACAAAACCAAAACGAGATTTTGGACCATAAGCCGACATTTTACCGCCATTAACCATAATCACTAATGCATTTCCGGCAGTGCTTGTCTTTGACCGTAGTTGTTCAATTTTTTGATTAAAATCAGTAATAAGCTTTTTAGCTTCATCTTGCTTATTAAAAATAGTGCCTAATTGCTCAGTTCGTTGAGTTAAACTACCTAAAAAGTCATTTGGATCAATATCTAAAGAAATCGTCGGTGCAATTTCATTCAATTTTTTATAAGCATCATTAGCACGACCACCAGCAATAATAACCTCAGGCTCAATTGTGCTTAATACCTCATAATTTGGTTCAAATAAGGTTCCCGCATTAGTATAGTTTTTATCGCTATATTTAGATAAAAAATCAGGTAAATGCACATCAGATTGAGGAACGGCTGAGACAGGAATATTCAAAGCATCAATAATATCAAGAGTTGCAATATTAAAAACAACGACTTTTTTAGGATTTTCAGGTATATCGGTTTTGCCTTGAGCATGTTCAACGGTAACCGTTTCCGCAAGCGTTTGTTGTTCTTTTTTATTGTCACATCCAACTAAAACAAGTAATACAGTTAGTAAAACTAAAAATTTTACTTTGATATATGAATACATTATAACTCCTAATTATCAACCTGAATAAAAAACCACAAAACGATAATTATAATAATTATCATTTACATCATGATTGTAACCAAAAACCATGCAAGGTTCAATGCACTTTAAATGTTTAAAAATGTAATATGTAATAAAAGGCAGGTTAAATAGAAACAAAATTATAATGAATATATTAAAAAGCTATCGATTCACTCGATAGCATCATTAAGATAGTTAAAAATCTTTATTGGGGTCAAAGGATAAATCCTTAAGCTTGCGAGTCAATGTATTACGCCCCCACCCTAGTAAATGAGCAGCATCTTGTTTATGACCTCGAGTAAAATTGAGTGCACACTTTAATAAGGTGCGTTCAACATCATTTATTGCTTCAGTCAAAATCCCCGTTTTACCTTCCATAAGGGCTTTCTTTGCCCATTGTTCTAGTAATACTTTCCAATCGTTTTCTTGCTGAGCAAAATGGTTTTCGTGCATGGTGATATTTTCATTTGTGACAATTTTTTTAGTCGGCGATGATTGCAACATTTCTGATGGCAAATCTTGAACTAAAATCTCTTTATTTGAAGACATCACCGTCACCCATCGGCAGATGTTTTCAAGCTGACGTACATTACCTGGCCAATTAAATTGACATAAAACACTTAATGCTTTCGGACTTAATACTTTACTTTCTACACCTAATTCTTTCGCAGTTGTATGCAAAAAATGTTCAGCAAGTTTTGGAATATCCTGCGCTCTATCACGCAAAGGCGGCAGTAATATACGAATTACATTTAAACGATGAAACAAATCATCTCTAAACTTTCCCTCGCTTACTCTTGCTTCTAAATCTTGATGTGTAGCAGCAATAATACGCACATCAACTTTGACGGGTGAATATCCACCAATACGATAAAACTGCCCATCGGCAAGTACCCTTAATAATCTCGTTTGAACATCAAGCGGCATATCACCAATTTCATCTAAAAATAAAGTACCACCATTAGCTTGTTCAAAGCGTCCATGTCTAATTTGAGCCGCCCCTGTAAATGCACCTTTTTCATGCCCAAAAAGCTCAGATTCAATGAGATCTTTAGGGATTGCCGCCATATTTAACGCAATAAAAGGCGATTGTGAACGAGGACTATGAGTATGTAATGCCTTAGCAACCAATTCTTTACCCGTTCCTGATTCCCCATTAATTAATACGCTAATAGAAGATTTGGATAATCGACCAATAATACGAAACACGTCTTGCATTGAAGGAGCTTCGCCAATAATACCTGTTGATGCTTTTGTTGTTGTATTATTACTGGTTTTGTTACTTTGCGTTTGTAAAATTGCACGTTCAACCAATTGAATAACTTCGTCTACATCAAAGGGCTTAGGAATATAATCATAAGCACCTTTTTGATAGGCATTCACTGCTGCATCAAGATCTGAATGAGCGGTCATAATAATAACAGGCAAATTAGGCAATTTTTCTTTAACATGTTTCAGCAGTGTTAAACCATCAATTCCGGGCATTTTAATATCTGATATTAATACTGTAGGCTTTTGAGCATAAGTAACCAAAGCATCTATCACCTCTTGACCATTCGAAAAGCAGGCACAGTTGAAATGAGCATTAGTTAATGCTTTTTCTAATACCCATCGAATAGCGCTATCATCATCAACAATCCAAATATTCATTTTAATTTACCTCACTGTCTAATTGGCAAATAGACAGAAAATTCAGTATGTCCGGGCCAACTATTAAATTCAATTTTACCGTGGTGTTGATCAACAATATTATGTGCAATAGAAAGCCCAATACCTGTACCACCTTCATAACCACTCACCATAGGGTAAAACAAGGTATCTTGTATATGAACAGGCACACCTGGCCCAGTATCTTCAATATCAATACGAGCACACAAACGACAACGTTGGCCATGTAAAGTAACCTGAAAAGCCGTTCTTGTCCTAATGGTAATTACGCCAGTATTGGAACCGATCGCCTGTAAAGCATTACGCACAATATTTAAAATTACCTGCTCTATTTGTTCAGAGTCATGAATAAAATCAGGTAAGCTTGGATCATAATCACGCAAAATTTCAATATTGCTTGGTTTTTCCAAACACAGTAATGCATAGATACGTTCTATTGCTTGATGGATACTTTGTTCTTTTTGGTGCAATCGCTGTTGTGGTCCTAACAACCTATCAACAAGATTTCTTAATCTATCTGATTGTTCAATAATAATTTTTGTGTAATCTTGCAATTCATTTTTTGGTAATTCTCGTGATAATAATTGAGCCGCACCTCGAAGTCCGCCTAGTGGATTTTTAATTTCATGAGCAAGTCCTCGAACTAATTCACGTGCAGCGCTCTGTTGAGCTTGTTGCAATTGTTCTTGACTAAGGCGTTTATGATTATTTAACGGTACCATTTCAATCAAAATCCGACCATTACCTAATAGTTGAGCTGTCAGCGATAAAATATGTAACTCATTATTAATAACTAAATTGACTTCATTATCGGTAAAACCTTGATTTTGTGCCAATGCACTGAGCATCAAATCAATATCTAAAGAAAAATAACCCAAAAAATCAGGAAGATAACTATCTAATAATTTTTTAGAACTTTGTACTAATAATTGCTGTGCAGCAGTATTGGCATAAAGAATGTTGAGTTTTGTATCAAGTAATAAAATACTCGTAATCATAGCATCGAGAACAAGATTAGCATCAGATTCATTTTCAAATGTCATCGTTGATTTTCCGTCCCGATTAGAAACCACCGCAAGTTAACGGTGGTTTAATAGTTTAAATTATTATAAATTAACTTATAGACTATAGTACATTTCAAACTCAACTGGATGTGGCGTCATGCGTACACGATCAACATCTTGACGTTTTAAATCAATATATGCATCAATTGTATCATTAGTAAAGACATTACCACGTGTTAAGAATTCACGATCTGCATCTAATGCATTAAGTGCCTCTTCAAGAGAACCCGCGACTTGAGGAATTAATTTAGATTCCTCTGGTGGTAAATCGTATAAGTTTTTATCCATCGCATCGCCAGGGTGAATTTTATTAATAATACCATCTAAACCAGCCATTAACTGCGCAGCAAATGATAAGTATGGGTTACCTGCTGGATCTGGGAAGCGAACCTCAATACGACGTGCTTTAGGGCTAGTCACAACAGGAATACGAATTGACGCAGAACGGTTACGTGCAGAATACGCAAGCATAACTGGCGCTTCATAGCCCGGTACTAGACGTTTATAAGAGTTAGTTGCTGGGTTAGTAAATGCATTGATGGCTTTCGCATGTTTGATAATACCGCCAATATAGAATAGTGCCATTTCTGAAAGACCCGCATATTTATCCCCAGCGAATAAATTTACGCCATCTTTTGCTAATGATTGGTGACAGTGCATACCAGAACCATTATCACCAAACATTGGTTTTGGCATAAACGTCGCTGTTTTACCGTAAGCATGCGCCACATTTTGTACGACATATTTATAGATTTGTACTTCATCAGCTTTTTTAGTTAGCGTATTAAAGCGACAAGCAATTTCGTTTTGACCCGCAGTTGCCACTTCATGATGGTGAGCTTCAACCACTAAGCCAAGCTGTTCCATAATTAAACACATTTCAGAACGGATATCTTGCGATGAGTCAACGGGTGGAAGTGGGAAATATCCACCTTTTACGCCTGGGCGATGCCCTTTATTGCCTTCTTCATATTTTGTACCAGAATTCCATGCCGCTTCAATATCATCAATATGCACAAAACTACCAGACATTGGCGAACCAAAACGAACATCATCAAATAAAAAGAATTCTGGTTCAGGTCCAAAAATAACAGTATCTGCAATACCTGATGATTTTAAATACTCTTCGGCACGTTTAGCGATCGAACGTGGGTCACGGTCATATCCTTGTAACGTTGCAGGTTCTAAAACGTCACAACGGAGATTTAATGTTACATCTTCAAAAAACGGATCGATAACAGCACTTGACGCATCTGGCATTAACACCATATCTGATTCATTAATACCTTTCCAACCAGCAATTGATGAACCATCAAACATCTTACCATCTTCAAAAAAATCAGCGTCAATTTGACTAACAGGAATCGTAACGTGTTGTTCTTTACCTTTTGTATCAGTAAAACGTAAATCGATAAACTTAACATCATTTTCTTTAATTAGTGTTAAAACTTGTTGTGTAGACATGTATCTTCTCCGTTGAGGACAAATAATAATTGTTCAGTTTATATTATAAGGCATTCTTACCCAAATTATTATAACATATGCAAATATGATGCCAGTTTTTTAGCTCTGTTTTTACAGGATTTACAGGCACCAATAATATGATAAATATTACAATTGCACCAAAATAAAGCAATTAAATCTAATTTGGTGCATCGAGATGGTTCATAATATATCACCGTTGTTTAAATATTAAATCCACAATACTCATATTTGAAACTATGATAAACTGTCAAGTAATTGCTATATTCAGCAACATAAACATAATGCGATTTAAACTATATTGGTTCTTTGTTACCAGAGAAGATTAAATAAGAGATTATGTTATCCCTGCATTTTTTACTTACTCTTAAAAACAAAAATAAAAACATAAAGATAACTTCATTTCATTGCACTGCAGCTTTCTATTATACCAACCATTTTTTATAACCATTTTAAATAAAACAAATTACTATAAAAACAATTTTTCAGTTATTGGCACTGTATTTCGTTACACAATATCGCTATAATCTTCCTTTATATTGAAAAAACTAGGTAATCATACAAGTATGGACTTTATTACACTCGAAATTCTACCTTTTGTAAAAAATCACATCTTACTTTCCTTAGGTTGGGTTGTACTGTTTATTTCAATTATTGTACTAACCATTAAAGGTAAACTATCCAAGGTTAAAATTATCAATAATCCTCAAGCAATTCATATGATTAATAAGCAAAATGCAGTTATTATTGATATTCGCTCTGCTGATAACTTTAAAAAAGGGCACATCACAGACTCCTACAACATTTTGCCTGTTGACATTAAAAATGCGAGTACAAAAAAAATTGAAAAATTTAAAGAAAACATTGTTATTTTAATTGACGCAAATGGTTTATCATCAACAAGTATAGGTGAAGCACTTGTCAAACAAGGTTTTTTAAATGTATTTGTATTAAAAGACGGTATTGCTGGATGGAACAGCGATAATTTACCACTGGTAAGAAAATAATATTATTTAAAAATAAGGTTTTATCATGACAGAACAAAACAATACGCAACAATCCGAAACTCAGTTTGCTATTCAACGTATTTATACTAAAGATGTTTCATTCGAAACTAACAATGTTCCTGAAATTTTCACAAAACAATGGCAACCGGAGCTGAACGTTGAATTAAATTCATCCTCACTAGTTTTAAGCGAAAATGTATACGAAGTTGCATTACGCATCACTGTGACAGTAAAACAACAAAACGAAATTGTATATATTTGTGAAGTGACTCAAGCTGGTATTTTTTCACTTATCGGATTCGATGAAGGCCAAATTCAACATTGTGTTGGCGCTTATTGCCCAAATATTTTGTTCCCTTATGCTCGTGAAGTAATTTCAAGTTTAGTGAACAAAGGCACATTCCCACAAGTGAATTTAGAACCAGTAAATTTTGAAGCACTATTTATGAACTATATTCAACAACAACAAGCTGAAGCTGAAACCGAATCTAAAGAAACACTACAATAGTCATTGTGTTGCAATTAACTAATAATAGGTTTATTATATTATTATGAAAAAAAATGCTGAGATAACAGTAATAGGCGCAGGCTCTTACGGAACCGCTTTAGCTATTTTACTGGCGCGAAATGGTCACTCAACTTTATTGTGGGGACATAATCCTGATAAAATGAACATTTTGCGGCATGATAGGCAAAATAAACAATTTTTGCCGGATATTCCTTTCCCTGCTTTGTTACAAATTGAAAGTGATTTAGAATCAGCAATTTCAGCAGCACCCATTTTACTTATTGTGGTGCCAAGTCACGCTTTCGCAGGTATTCTTACTCAAATCAAACCGTTTTTACGCTTAGGTACGAAAATCGTTTGGGCAACAAAAGGGCTTGAAGTAAATACAGGTCGATTACTGCAAGATGTAGCAAAAGAAATTTTGGGCGATAAAATCCCATTAGCGGTTATTTCTGGCCCAACGTTTGCCAAAGAAGTCGCATCTGGATTGCCAACAGCAGTAACTGTTGCATCAAATGATGAGCGTTTTTTAAATCAACTGCAAACATTATTCCATTGTAGTAAAAGTTTCCGTGTTTATAGCAGTAAAGATTTCGTTGGCGTGCAACTTGGAGGGGCTATTAAAAATGTTATCGCTATTGGTGCTGGATTATCAGATGGACTTGGTTTTGGTGCTAATGCCAGAACAGCATTAATTACGCGCGGACTTGCCGAAATGATGCGTTTAGGCGCAGTATTAGGCGCCGATCCTGCCACATTTATGGGAATGGCTGGATTGGGCGATCTGATTTTAACCTGTACAGATAATCAATCTCGTAATCGTCGTTTTGGAATCTTACTGGGCCAAAACAAATCAGTGCAAGAAGCTCAAGATGCTATTGCTCAAGTTGTTGAAGGTCGCAATAATACAAAAGAAGTCTGGTTACTAGCTCAAAAATATCATGTTGATATGCCAATCACTGAACAAATTTATCAAGTCCTTTATGAACATAAAGCACCGAAACAAGCAGCGATGACATTACTTAGGCGTTCACAAAAAGCAGAACTGAAAAGCTAACTTTTATACTTAACCACCTATTTACCTAGAACTTTTTGAAAAAAGTTACTAAACTTAATTACAAATTATTATAAATATATACCTATTTCTTTTTCTTTTGCTTTAAGGTAGATATCGTAGCCAATATACACATCTAATACTGCTGTTCCAACACTTTTAAAAATCGTAATTTGCTGATCGTTTTGGCGGCATTGAGTGGGATCTATAACTAAATCTCCTAATTCTAAAAAATCATCTTCCGATACCAATTTTTGTTTAATTGGTTCAATAATATCACCAGCTTCAGCAAATACTCCCTCCTTGGTATCAAGTACGCGAATATTAGCTTTTTCAACAATCTTTTCAGGAATTTCGTGCATCTCTGGTGTATAAGCTCCCACACCATTAATATGCGTACCAGCTCTCACTTTATCGCCATTAAATGTCACAACTTTTGAAGTCGTGACAGAAGTAATAATATCGGCTTGGCTAATGTCTTCATCCAAATTTTGAGAAAAATAAAGATGAGTAGAAAAATGGGCAAAACGATGTTTCATTTCATCAGTAAACTGTTTTGCTTTTTGTGTATCAATATCAAAAATAGCTACATCAGTAAGTGAACGAACAGTTAACATTGCTTCTAATTGCGATATTGCTTGCCCTCCAGTACCGATCAACACTGCTCTACAAGCATCTCTACGAGCTAACAAATCAGTGGCTGCACCTTGAACGGCTCCTGTGCGAAGCGCAGTAACAAAAGTACCATCTAACATGGCACAAACTTCGCCAGTTTGTGGATCTAACATTAAAACTTGTGCAGGAACTGATGGTTTTCCCAATTTAGGGTTATCAGGAAATACTGAGACAATTTTGATACCCACAATATCGCTACCTTTAATATGTGCGGGCATAAACAAGCATTGACCTTTTTTCATATCGAAATTGATTCGTAATGGTACATCACTGTTTCCTTGAGTATAAATTTTCAAAGCTTGTTTATCCGCAGCTATCGCGTCTTTCATAGTATAAAATTTTTCAATATCTGTGGCCGTTAAAATGAGCATTTTTGTTCCTTATTGATTTCCATACTTATTTTAGATTTTAGTATCTATTTATTAAATCAAAATTCATTGCGAATTAAATTATAACAATTTATTTTATATATTAAAAAATAAGATAAATCACAGTTCTTGTATATTCTAAGCATTTTCATTATTATTATATGTTTTAATTTTGCACAATAACTGAGGGATCCGATGTTATTTAAAGTATTAAAATTTTTATTAAAGATTTTATTCCATGTCAGAATTCATGGTAATCTTAACAATTTAAAACAAGACAGACTTCTTATTACACCTAACCATGTATCTTTTTTAGATGGTATTTTAATCGGCGTATTTTTACCAGTAAAACCCGTTTTTGCTATTTATACTGATTATATCAATCATTGGTTAGTCCGCTTAGCGAAGCGTTATGTTGATTTGGTACCAATGGATCCCCTTGATCCAATGGTAATTAAGCAATTAGTTCGCGAAGTTGAAAAAGGCCGCCCAATGGTCATATTTCCTGAAGGGAGAATTACTGTAACTGGCTCATTAATGAAAATCTATGATAGCGTGGCTTTTATTGCTGCTAGTTCTCAAGCAACAATTGTGCCAGTATGGATTGAAGGAGCTGAGTTTACATTAACCAGTCGTTTGAAAGGATTGTTTAAACGTCGTTTATTTCCTAAAATAACCATTCATGTACTTGAACCGGCATCTATTTCAATACCTGATTCACCTAAAACCAGTGAAACGCATTATATTGCGGGTGAAAAACTTCATCAAATTATGATGAATGCACGTATGGAAAGTCGTCCCAAATTAACTCTATTTGAGGCACTACTTGAAGCGCAAGTTCGCTATGGTGCGAAATCGAAAATGGTACAAGATCCGACAACTAACGAAATATCTTATCGTAATTTGTTAAAACAAATCATTGGCGTTAGCTGTATTATTGCTAAATTCACTACCGAAAAAGAACGAGTTGGCGTATTATTGCCTAATGCAACTATTACCATTTCGACAATTTTTGGCTTATCAGTTAAAAACCGAATTCCAGCGATGCTCAATTATACAGCTGGCATCAAAGGGCTGACTTGTGCAATTACAGCCGCTGAAATTAAAACAATTATTACTTCACGCAAATTTATTCGAAAAGGAAAGCTTGATTACCTCCTTGAAGAAATAAAAGATGTTAAGTGGTATTTCCTTGAAGATCTACGTAACAGTTTAACCTTTAAAGATAAACTTTATGTCGCAGTTCATCAATATATCCCTCGTTTAGTTAAATGCCCTCAATCAAGTGATGACGAAGCACTAGTATTGTTTACATCAGGTTCAGAAGGTAACCCTAAAGGTGTTGTCCATAGCCATGCTAGTTTGCTTGCTAATGTTGAGCAAATTCGAACCGTTATTGATCCAACTCCACTCGATCGCTTTATGTCCGCACTACCTTTATTCCATGCTTTTGGTATTATAGCTGGATTATTTTTACCGCTGTTTTCAGGTAGTCGTACATTTTTATATCCAAACCCACTACATTATCGTATAGTACCTGAAATTATTTATAATCAAAATTGTACTGTCTTATTTGGTACACCGACTTTATTGGCAAATTATGCTCGTTATGCGCATCCATATGATTTGTTTCGTTTACGCTACGTTGTTGCTGGAGCAGAAAAATTATCAGACACAGTACGAGAGCAATGGAAAGATAAATATGGTATTCGTATTTTAGAAGGTTATGGCGTTACTGAGTGTGCACCTGTTGTGGCACTTAATGTCCCAATGGCGTTTAAAGCAGGTACAGTAGGTCGGTTATTGCCAGGTATGACATCGAGATTAATTCATGTTCCAGGTATTAAAGATGGTGGAGAATTGCAAGTTAAAGGCCCTAATGTGATGAAAGGCTATTTGCGTGTTGAAAATCCGGGTAAACTTGAGGAACCAGTAGCAATCGATGAACATGGACAGCCCCAAAAAGGTTGGTATGATACCGGTGATATCGTTGCTATCGATAACGAAGGCTTTGTCACAATTAAAGGACGCTTAAAACGATTTGCTAAAATTGCGGGCGAAATGGTTTCATTAGAAAGTGTTGAATCATTAGCTAAAAAAGTCGACACTGATGCCATGCACGGCGCAACAGTTAAAGCCGATTTAGCCAAAGGTGAAGCTATTGTGCTATTTACTACCTCGACAAAATTAAATCGAGAACAACTTAACCAAGCATCTCAAGAACTTGGTATACCTACATTAGCTATTCCTCGTGACATTCGTGTGATTAATGAATTACCACTATTAGGTACAGGTAAAATTGATTTTATTACCCTACAAAAAATGGCTAACGAATAAAACAAAGAATGTCATATGAAACAACATTCTCTGTTAAGCAAAGGCATGGTTACTACCATGCTGGCGCTTTTTTTCAGCATTTACCTATAACACAATCTTTTTTTGCTATCTTAACTTCCCCATGTAGAAAATTTAATTACAGCAAATAAGTTAATGGAAGCATCGATCATTGTGGCAAATTTACTTGATTCGATAGCTGGTGGTTATATTAACGCTCTTAGTGTAAGTGCCTACTTACTTGCGTATTAACGTACGGGCTCGCAGTTAGTGCTAACATTTTTATTTCTAAATTACCTACCATACGACAAAATATTCCACGACAACTTAATTAGGTAAAGATTTAGTTAGTACCAACAGTGTTATTTGAGTCAAAAAGTCAATCAAATGTACAGCGGTAAAAATAATGCTAGAGTTTTATACATTAACGATTACCCTAAGTGTTGGCTTTGGTGGTTTATCTGCTATAGTGATATTTTTGTTATGGTTAGGATTAAGAAAAATGCAGAAAATTAATCTATTGGGAATGTTAACCGAAAGTCGCAATTCAAACAGCGAAAAGATTGATAGCTGTTCAACATTAGAAATACTTCAAATCATCAATCGTGAAGATAAACAAGTTGCACTCGCTGTTGAAAAAGAGCTAGTAAACATAGCAAAAGCTGTTGATGCAATTAGCCAAGGATTTTCAAATCAAGGTCGATTAATTTATCTTGGTGCTGGCACTTCTGGTCGTCTAGGTATTTTAGATGCAAGTGAATGCCCACCTACTTATGGCACGCCAACTGAACAAGTCATTGGCTTAATTGCTGGGGGACAGCCTGCTATTTTCAAGGCGGTTGAAAATGCCGAAGATAACCCTGAATTGGCTGTTCATGACCTGAAAAACATCAATTTTAGCTCAAACGACATTTTAGTTGGCATTGCTGCTAGTGGACGCACACCTTATGTAATAGGTGGTATGCAATATGCTAAATCAATTGGAGCAACAATAATTAGCTTATGCTGTAACCCTACAGCACCAATGATTAATTTAGCCAATATCGCCATTACCCCGATTGTTGGTGCAGAAGTAATTACTGGCTCATCAAGAATGAAAGCAGGTACGGCCCAAAAATTAGTGCTCAACATGTTAACCACTGCAAGCATGATCAAAATTGGTAAAGTCTATAGTAATTTAATGGTTGACGTAGAAGCTACCAACGCTAAACTTATTGAACGGCAAATATCCATTGTTATGCAAGCCACCGATTGCAGTCGAGAAAAAGCCATTGCCACATTAGCAGAGAGTAACAAGCATTGTAAAACTGCTATTTTGATGATTCTTTCAGGTTTAAATGCAGAGCAAGCCGAACATAAACTTAAAAAAGAACATGGTTTCATTCGTCAAGCACTACAACATGAACTAACTTTGCTTTAATAAACAATAGAAAATTTAAGTTTTTGATCAAATTGTGATGAGTACATATTCTTAGCTTATTTTGCGTTGTAAAATAACTAAATATTTTTAATTTATATACTTTATATTATGAAATTAATATAAAAATTAGGAGGTAGTTGTATGGTTGGTATTATCCTAACAACTCATGGTGAGTTTGCAGAAGGTATTTTACAATCAGGAACAATGATATTTGGAGAACAAGAAAATGTTAAAGCAGTTACCTTGCATCCAAGTGACAGCCCTGAAAGTTTAAAAGAAAGAATGCTTGAAGCAATAGCAACATTTGATAATCAAGAAGAAATATTGTTTTTAGTGGATTTATGGGGTGGCACGCCATTTAATCAGGCTAACAATTTATGTGAAGAACATGGAAATTGGGCTATTGTTGCTGGTTTGAATTTACCTATGTTAATTGAAGCTTATTCTTCTCGCTTTTCAATGGAAACTGCGAAAGAAATTGCTGCAGCAATTATTGAACCAGGCAAAGAGGGCGTAAGAACAACCGTCAAAATACCGACAAAATCCTCTGCTAATGCTAAGACTTCAAGTACTATCTCAGAAGGAAAAGTCCTTGGTAATGGTAAAATGAAAATCGTGTTAGCTCGTGTAGATTCGCGCCTATTACATGGCCAAGTTGCAACAGCATGGACAAAATCAACCAACCCTAACCGTATTATTGTTGTTTCTGATTCAGTTGCAAAAGATGACTTAAGAAAAAAACTCATCCAAGAAGCTGCGCCGCCTGGCGTAAAAGCAAATGTTGTTCCAATTAAAAAAATTATCGAAGTTTCACGCGATCCACGTTTTGGTAATACCAAAGCTTTACTTTTATTTGAAAACCCACAAGATGTTCTACGAACCATAGACGGTGGTGTCGATATTAATGTCCTTAATATTGGCTCAATGGCGCATTCCGTTGGTAAAGTCATGGTAAATAAAGTGTTATCAATGAATGCTGATGATGTTGAAACATTTGAAAAATTAAAAGCCAAAAACGTGAAATTTGATGTTCGCAAAGTACCTAATGATTCTAACAGCAATATGGACGAATTATTGAAAAAAGCGAAAGAAGAATTAGCTGAGAAAAATAATTAATTTAAGAGGGTTATATTATGGCATTATCAATTATTGCTATTATTTTAGTGATAGTTATTGCCTTCCTAGCTGGTATGGAAGGTATTTTAGATCAGTTTCAATTCCACCAACCATTAGTGGCTTGCTCTTTGATTGGACTTGTCACCGGTAACTTAGAAGCAGGCGTTGTACTGGGTGGCTCGTTACAAATGATTGCTTTGGGCTGGGCCAATATCGGTGCGGCGGTAGCTCCTGATGCTGCACTGGCAGCTGTTGCCTCATCCATTATTTTAGTATTAGGTGGTCAAGGTGTAGCTGGCGTATCAACAGCCATAGCGGTTGCTATTCCACTTGCTGTTGCTGGGTTATTCTTAACCATGATTGTGCGAACTATTGCTGTTCCTTTAGTACACATGATGGATGCTGCAGCAAAAGAAGGCAATATTCGAAAAATTGAATGGTTACAAATTTTAGGTATCTGTTTACAAGGTTTACGTATCGCTTTTCCCGCAGCTGCTTTACTGTTCATTCCAGCTGAAACAGTTAAAGAAACATTAAATGCAATGCCTGAATGGTTAACAACAGGCATGGCAATTGGTGGGGGTATGGTTGTTGCTGTGGGGTATGCGATGGTGATTAATATGATGGCTAACCGTGAAGTATGGCCATTTTTCATTATTGGTTTTGTTGTTGCTGCAATATCGCAATTAACTCTCATTGCACTCGGTGCTTTAGGCATCGCATTAGCATTAATTTACCTTAGCCTTTCTGAACGTGGTAATTCTTCAAATGGAGGAGACAAAGGCGATCCTCTTGATGATATTTTAAATGATTACTAGAAACTTGGAGAAAAAAATGACTGATAGAATTCAATTAAGCAAAAAAGATCGTTTAGCCGTTGCTTGGCGTTCGACTTTCCTCCAAGGATCTTGGAATTATGAACGTATGCAAAATGGTGGTTGGGTTTATTCAATGATCCCTGCTATCAAAAAATTATATACTACCAAGGAAGATCGCTCTGCAGCGCTTAAACGTCATTTAGAATTTTTTAATACTCACCCTTATTTAGCTTCTCCAGTACTAGGTGTAACACTAGCGCTTGAAGAAGAACGAGCAAATGGTGCAGCTGTCGATGATGTGGCAATTCAAGGGGTAAAGGTCGGTATGATGGGACCATTAGCTGGTGTGGGTGATCCTGTATTTTGGTTTACCGTGCGCCCAATGCTCGGTGCGCTTGGTGCTTCACTTGCACTTAGTGGTAACATTATGGGACCTATTTTATTCTTTTTACTATGGAATATTATTCGTTGGAGTTTTATGTGGTATACCCAAGAATTTGGGTATCGTACTGGTTCTAAAATCACCGATAATTTATCAGGAGGATTACTACAAAAAATCACCAAAGGCGCTTCTATTTTAGGGATGTTTGTCCTTGCAGCGCTAGTACAACGGTGGGTATCAATAAAATTTCAACCTGTCGTATCTTCCGTCAAACTAGACAATGGTGCATTTATTGATTGGAATACCTTACCAATAGGTGCTGAAGGTATTCAAAAAGCACTCATTGAGATGCAAAGTGGGCTATCACTCACTCAAGAAAAAGTCACCACTTTACAAAATAACTTAGATCAATTGATACCTGGGCTAATGCCACTACTACTAACATTTTTCTGTATGTGGTTATTACGTAAAAAAGTATCACCAATTTTAATTATCGTTGGTTTATTTATAGTGGGTATTGCAGGACATGTCATTGGACTTTTATAATTTCAAGCGTTAAATAAAATATAATAAAAGCATAATTTATAAATTAAATTATGCTTTTATTATTAATAATTTTTGCAAAAACAATTAGCAATTTTATGGCTTATCAAATCATAAAAAACAATTATATTAGCCCTATTTTTTAATATGGAAGTCACATAAATGGTCCAATCATTAAACACAAAAATAGACCTAACCGTTAAAGCCACATTTTTTACCACTTTTACCGAATATGGACAAATTATGATTGGCGATAAAGCATTCGAGTTTTATCATCAACATGATCCTCGCAAATATATCCAAATTCCATGGGATGAGGTCGATTATGTGATAGCATCTGTACTATTTGGTGGTAGATGGATACCGCGTTATTCAATCCAAACTAAAAGAAATGGTACTTTTACCTTTGCATCTAAAGAACCTAAAAAAACGTTAAAAGCGATTCGGGGTTACGTTGACAGGCAAAAAATGGTCAGATCACTAGGTTTCTTTGACGTATTAAAACGCGCTTTTTTGCCAAAAAAGAACAAAAATTAGTATTACCACACAATCCTAATGATGAATAAATTAAGTATCAAATTAAACCACCTGTTTTATAATATCTGTTGGTTTACACTTAAATTAAATAAATCATAGCCAGTATTATTTTTATCCATTCTTTTCTAATTTAGCTTAAAACAAACAATATTACATCGCATCGCTAATAAACAGTCATTGCACTTTTTACTAGAAAGAGTATAATTCTGGGGCTTTGATTTTGTCCATGTTGGGCAGAAAAAAGATTATTTTTTAATTTAAGAGGATGTTATGGTAACTATTCGTTTAGCTCGTGGTGGCTCTAAAAAGCGCCCTTTTTATCAAGTAGTTGTCACTGATAGCCGTAACCCACGTGATGGTCGTTTTATTGAGCGCGTTGGCTTTTTTAATCCAATTGCACAAGGTAAAGCGGAAGAATTACGCTTAGATCTTGATCGCGTAAATCATTGGGTTGGTTTAGGTGCAACTGTTTCTGATCGTGTTAATGCACTAATCAGACAAGCACAAAAAGTTGCTTAATTTAGTCATTAAAAGTCACTGTAATGATGAATACTGAGAATCTTATTATTGTTGGTAAACTTGGTTCAAGCTACGGCATTCGCGGATGGCTCAGGATTTTTTCGTTTACAGAATTTCCAGATAGCATTTTTGATTACACACCTTGGTATATCCAACGTGCAGGAAAATGGCAAGAAGTAATCGTAGAAAGCTTTAAACCGCATAATCATGATATGATTGTGAAACTTAAAGGTATTGATGATCGTGATCAAGCAATTGCATTAACCAATATCGAAATATTTGTTGATGCAGAGCAATTACCATCACTTAACAATGGTGATTATTATTGGAAGGATCTCATTGGCTGCCGAGTAAAAACAATTAACGGTTATGATTTAGGACAGGTAACAGATTTGATGGAAACCGGTTCAAATGATGTATTAGTGGTAAAAGCAAATCTAAAAGATGCATTTGGTGCAACAGAACGTTTAATCCCTTTTGTTGATGATCAATTTATAAAACAAGTTGATTTAACAACAAAAATGATTGTAGTCGATTGGGATCCAGCTTTTTAATTGGTAAGGTAAAACTATGTGGATTGGCGTAATTAGCCTTTTTCCCGAAATGTTTCAAGCTATTACCTGTTATGGCGTAACTGGTCGAGCCGTTAAAAGCGGACTGTTAACAGTAGAATATTGGAACCCGCGCGACTTTGCGCATGATAAGCATAAGACTGTCGATGACAGACCTTATGGTGGTGGACCTGGCATGTTAATGATGGCACAACCACTTAAAGATGCAATTCATGCAGCAAAAGCAGTGGCTGGTAACGATACAAAAGTGATCTATCTTTCCCCACAAGGGCGCAAATTAAACCAACAAGGTGTTTGCGAATTGTCACAAAAGCAAAAATTAATTTTGATTTGTGGACGATACGAAGGCATAGATGAACGCGTTATCCAAACTGAAATTGATGAAGAATGGTCAATTGGGGATTACGTATTAAGTGGCGGTGAATTACCGGCGATGACCATGATTGATGCATTAGCAAGGTTTATTCCTGGCGTGTTAAATCACCAATCATCGGCACAAGAGGACTCTTTTGCTAACGGTTTACTTGACTGTCCACACTATACTCGGCCTGAGGTGTTAGATGGAATGGCGGTGCCTGACGTATTAATGTCTGGTCACCATGAAGCGATTCGTCGCTGGCGATTAAAACAATCACTAGGACGAACTTGGTTAAGAAGAGAAGATCTTCTTGCAAATCTAGCTCTGACTGATGAAGAGCAATGTTTACTCGCTGAATTTAAACGTGAATACAGTGACAAACAAGGCAATTAATATTTCAGTATAACTAGTAAGAGATAATATTATGAAAAATGCAATTATTCAGCAATTAGAACAAGAACAAATGAAGAAAGACATCCCGTCTTTTCGCCCTGGTGACACGGTTGAAGTAA
Source organism: Gilliamella sp. App2-1 (assembly GCF_001690255.1). Taxonomy (NCBI): domain Bacteria; kingdom Pseudomonadati; phylum Pseudomonadota; class Gammaproteobacteria; order Orbales; family Orbaceae; genus Gilliamella; species Gilliamella sp. App2-1. The sequence goes on along the minus strand of NZ_LZGR01000022.1, from coordinate 101,483 downwards.
AAGTATGGGTTGTTGAAGGTAATAAAAAACGTCTTCAAGCTTATGAAGGTGTTGTCATTGGAATTCGTAATCGTGGTTTACACTCTGCATTTACAGTACGTAAAATTTCGAATGGCGAAGGTGTAGAACGAGTATTCCAGACTCACTCACCAATTGTTGATTCAATTACTGTGAAACGTCGTGGTCAAGTACGTCAAGCTAAACTTTACTACTTACGCGAACTTCGTGGTAAAGCGGCTCGTATCAAAGAGCGCCTTAACTAATTTTTATTGATTATCAATAAAAATATCAGATTAAGATGGTCACCTTTGTGGTGACCGTTTTTATATATAAAAAATATAATTTCAATCCAACAATAATGGTTAGCAAAATTAAAGCAATTTTTTTAATAATGTAAAAGGTGGTGCAATGGTTGACTATATTTTTGCAATTTTGTCTACAACAGTAAAATTGTTTGCATTAATGACACCGCCTGCGGTTTTGAGTGCATTTTTAAGTGGCACAAGACAATATGATGAACAACTTAGGCGCAAAATAGCCCTAAAAACATCATGTGCGGTATTTATCATCGGTATTGTTCTATTCTTTTTTGGCAATACCATGTTTAGCGTTTTTGGTTTTACCCTTGATGCATTTCGAATTGGTTCGGGAGCATTATTATTTATCACTGCGGTGTCGCTAATGAATGATTCGCCAGAAAAAAACAAAATTAGTAGCGATGATGATATTAGTGTTGTCCCACTAGCAATTCCACTGTGTATGGGGCCTGCTTCCATCGGTACTATAATTGTTATGGGAACAAGCTCAATTGGCATTATACCGAATATGATTGGTGCGATTTCATTATTCGTTGCATCAATGGGTATTTATATTATGTTGTTATGTGCAAAAAGTATTGCGAAAGTTTTAAAAAACACCGGTATTGCTATTTTATCAAAACTAACTGGGTTACTGATATCAGCCATTGCCGCACAAGTAGTTTTTACGGGGGTATCGGCTTTTTTAAAATAACAAATATAATGGAAAGCATTTCATCAGAATTGTAGCAAGTAATTATATTAACGATTTGAGATAAAAATAAAACCAAATGTAATCACCTAAACTGATTCATTAGGTGGTTACAAATAGTTGAGACAATAAAATTAATCCAAAGTAATTGTTATTGCAGGATTGCGTTTTTTATAGAAAAAATAAGAAACTAGAATAATTATCACTAAAACTACTTCTGAGATGAAAATAAAATGACCCGACTCACCAAACCAAACCCCAATAATAATCAAAATATTAACAATAATAGAAACAGATGCAAGCCAAGGAAAGAGTGGGGATTTAAACTTTATCATTTCTTTGGGATATTTACCCCTATTTACACCCTTGCGGAATCGATACTGACACAAAGCAATAATAATCCATGCAAAACAGCCTACTTGTCCGGTTCCTGCTACTAAATAAATATACAATTTTTCAGCGGCAATATATTTCGAAAATAATGAAACTAACGCAATAACTGCAATAAATAAAATACCTTTTGTAGGCACGCCTCGTTGATTGACTTCGGAAAAGTATTTTGGAGCTAAATTATCTTGCGCCATAGACCATAGCATTCTTGAACTGGCATAAATGGCTGAATTAGTTGCTGATATTGCTGCACAAAAGATCACAAAAAGCATCGCATACGAAGCAAATGTAATTCCCGCTTTATTAAATACCCACACAAATGGACTAATTTCAGAATGCATTGTTCCATACGGGTAAACGAGAGCTAATACAGCAATAGCTAGGATATAAAATAGAATAATACGGAAAGCCACACCAGTAATAATTTTGGGTAACACTGACTGTGGAGATTGCGCTTCGCCAGCTGCATTACCAATTAATTCAACTCCTTGAAATGAGTAAGTCACGATAGTCATACACACAAATATGGCTAAAAAGCCATTAGGAAACCAGCCATTTTCTGTTTTGAATGTTGGTAAAACATGAGTTTCGGTATACTGATGATAAAGTAAATAAATTCCTACCCCAATAAAAGCAATAATCGCGAGTACTTTTATGGTTGAAAACCAGTACTCACTTTCGCCAAATGCACGAACAGAAGTTAAATGTACTGAAGTGATAACAATTAAAATTAACAAACTAAAAAGATAAATAGGAATTGAAGGAAAGGCTTGGTGAGCAATCATTGCGGCGGCAGTTAAATCTGCAGCCATAGACAATACCCAACTTAGCCAATATAGCCAACCTATGGTATAACTCCAAATTGGATTTGGAATAAACATCAACGCATAGTGTTGAAATGAACCAGCATGAGGAAATGCACAAGAAAGTTCTCCTAAACATAGCATAGTTGAAAGCATTATGCTTCCCGCCATTAAATAAGCAATAATGGTTCCTAATGGTCCAACGATGCTCAGTGGAGCTGCAATACCAATAAATAATCCGGTCCCAATTGAACCACCTAATGAAATCATCAACAAATGACGATTTTTTAAGTTTTTCTTTAAGTTACTGCTGGGATAAGGGCTTTCTTGTGATTCAGATGTTGTCATATAAACCGCCTAGTAATTAATAAAAACTGCTGGTTGCCCAGCAGCTAACACAAATTAATAAATAAACCGTTTTTCTACACCATTAGTTTGACAAGCCATTAGCAAGGCAGTGTAATCGAGCTCAAATCCAATCATATCGCCAACACAAAGGGTTTGAGCAACATCTTCAATGTCGACCAACGTATGATCACTAGTTTGTCCCAATATAGTAATATCATCATTGATAGGTATACAATTTTCGGCTGGCACATCTTGACGCCCAAAAGCCAGCAAGGCTCGTTTACGTATACCATGATCAACAAAGGTTTTACTATTTAAAAATGCATCTACACCTAACTCACCAACAGGCACTGTCGGTTTGCTATTGAGTTCAATGATTTGCGCATATAATTTATACATATTACTACATGCCTTATCAACAGGTTTATTTGAATGATGAAATTCGTCAAGATATTTCATATCCACATATTCAATACCAAACTCGTGTAAACCACCAATTCTCAAATGATTCAATCCCTCTGGCCAAATACCTTTGTCCAATAAGTGGTAACTAGTACAATTACCGGCCGATAAATATTTTATCTTAATATTACAAGACTGCTCTACTTTACGCGCTATATTTAAAAAGTCTACTCCATTTTTAACCGTTGGCAGCACCGTACCATAGCAGTTAAAGTTAGTGCCAAGTCCATAGAGCTCAACACCTGGTAAAGAAAGAATGAGTTTTACCATATCAATAATTTCCTCAATATGTTCAAACCAAATCCCTTCTCGTAAATCCCCCATATCAACCATTAATAAAACTTGATGAACTTTTTGTTGTTTAACCGCTTCATCAGAAAGTGCTTGAATTACTGCTTTTTCGCTGTTTAAACTAATATCAGCATATTTAACAACATCGCTGATCTCGCTTAAACAAGGACTGCGTAATAAGCAGGTTTTACAACCTAAAGCATCTTTTAATTTCTTGAGATTATAAGTTCTTGACTCAGCAATCACATCAATCCCACCTTCAAGTACTGCTTTAGCCGTTTCAACGCAACCATCAAAGACTTTGTTAACTGCCATAACTTCAATACCGTGTTTAGCTAATAAATCTTTTTCAACACGAGCATTGTTTCTTAATTTACGTAAATCAATTTCTAATATAGGTTTGTACATAATTTTACCCCTCTATATATTATTACTACTGCAAACGATTACGTTTTTGTGCTCGATAATAGATCCATTCAGCTAAACCAATGGCAAGTACTGCCCCACCAACAATTTTAGCAATATACTCAACATATCCCCCCATATCAATTTGTGCAGGTGGAATAAACACTAATATCACAGCAAATAGAGTAGATAAGAACCCAAGTGCTGGTAATACAATTGGCATCACTTTACCTGGAATTTTAAAGCTACGCGGTACATCCGGTTGAGTAATACGTAAACGATAATAAGCAATAAACATTACCAAGTACGGAATAAAATAACAGATTGTCGTTAATGCGGTTAACATCCAATATGCTGCAGCAATACTTGGTGACACAAAGGTTGAAAAACAAAGTACAGTTACAATAATGGCTTGAATAATTAATGCAAAGGCCGGCGTTTTATACACTGGGTGTAAGCGCCCAATACGTTCGCCAAGTAAATTATCTTCTTTTGATGCTTCTTGTAACATATAAATTGGACCAACTAACCATGAGTTAATTTGACCTAACGCACCAAAAAATAGACAAATAGCCATAACAGGTAATAACCAAGGCATATGTAATTCTTTAGCTGCGGCTTCCATCGCCTGCATAACACCCGCTACAATATCAGTATCGGCTGCTGGTAATAAAGTATTAATTGCCCAAGTACCAATCATATAGATACCCACAATCACAATTGCCGACACTGCCATAGCTTTAGGAAAATCACGTTGTGGATCACGTGTACGTCCAGCGATCATCGGTGCCACTTCAAGCCCAGCAAAAGCAAACATCATGCTTGATAAAAATACAATAGTATCCCAGTTACTTAAATCGGGTAACCAATCACTGACATGACTATAGCTTGTCGCCATAGGATGCCCCGTCAACAACCACACGATAGCTAAGACAATAATAATAGCAGCAGGAATAAATACACCAAGCCATGCACTAACACTATTAATAATCTTAGTCCATTGCATTCCTTTGATATTCATCAGTGTCAAAATCCAGAATACCACCATAGATCCTACACCAATAAATACTTGATTCTGAGCTAACTCGGCACTAAACATGTACCCAATTGCCGTAAAACCAAATTGCAACATTAACGGGAAAAATAGCACACATGAAAACAAGAAACATACTACAACAATCCAACCAATGCGTTTACCAAAAGCCTCTTTCACCCATACAAAAATCCCACCATCTTTTGGCCAGCCAGTTGAAAGCTCACCACAAACCATCGCTAATGGGAAAAATAGACAAAATGCAGCAAGTAGCCAAAGTACCATTGCTGACGCCCCATATGGAGCAACATTGGGAATCTGACGTAAACTTAGTATCGCAATGACATTCATAAACACAATGTCTTTGATACCAAGTAAACTTGAATCTTTAGAATCACTCATAATAACCTCGTATTATAATATCTGGAGCATAAAATGCCCCAGATAATTGATGATTAGTATATGTCGTATCCAACCATATCTTCGTAAGTATCTTCACGACGAATTAATCTATCTTTGCCGTTTTTATCGATCATGACAACCGATGTGCGAGGACGATTGTTATAGACTGTTTGGCTTTCAATGGTGTAAGCACCTGCATCTAAGAAAGCAACAATATCACCAACTTGCGTGTCTTTTGGCATTAAGAACTCTTCACCTTTCACACCAACATGATAATAGTCGCCCCCATCACATAAAGGCCCTGCTAGCTTAATATATTCGTCATGTGCTTCATTGATTCTTGAAGCATTATAAACATAGAAGAACCAATCAAAATGCTGACTATCAGATAAAACGCTATAACCTGCATCAACAAATTTCCATTCAACATGCTCTTCAATGTTGCCGTCTAAATCGTAATTGGTTTTACGCTTTTCACAGGCAACTTCGGTTACAAGCACTCCCGCTGAACCAGTTACTTTACGACCAGGTTCAATACAAATTTCAACATCGGTGCGCCATTTGTGTACTTCGCTAATCACTGCATCAGCAAAGTCTTGTGCGGTTATGCCTGCATACATATTATCTTGCAATGGATTACCATTTTCTTCGTCATATTTATATGGAACAGGAATCCCACCACCAACATTGATTAAATCAAATTTAATGCCAAGTACTTCTTCTAAACGACGTGATTCATCAACTAATACTTTAGTTGCCTTTGCAAAAGGTTCTGCTTCGGGCACTTGATCCCCAACATGCATATGTAAACCACGTAAATGTACATAAGGCATATCCAGAATTCGACGGCAAGTCTCTTCTGCTTGTTCTAAATCAATACCTGATTTAGCATGATAAGCGGTTACTAATTCTGCATGAGTCGCTGATGGTACATTTGGCTCAACGCGCACACACACATTTGCCACTTTTTTCAAGCGCCTCGAAATTTCATCAATTATATCAAGTTCGTATAAGCTATCTACGTTAATAATATACAGATCATTTTGGATAGCAAACTCTAAATCCACCGGTTTTTTAACCACTCCATTGAACACTATTTGGCTACCACTAAAGCCGATTTCTAAACATTTACGTACTTCAAACATAGAGTTTGCTTCCGCATAAATACCAGCATCTTTAATGGCTTTAAGCACGCCCATTACAGAACAAGTTTTTGAAGCATAGAAAATTTTTGTATTCGGATGAGCCTTAAATGCATCTTTAATTTCTTGTACATTACGATCAATTTCTTTTTCAGAAAACACATAAAAAGGAGTCGGATATTTTTTTGCTAACTCTTCTAAATTAACGCCATCTAGACATAATTTACCGTTTTCAGCACTGAAACGGCGATCTTTAGTTACAAGATCTGTGCGTAATTTGTTATAATTTGACATAATTGTGTCGGACATATGACCTCCAGTTGATTAGTACATAAAAAGTACAAAAAATAAAAAATGGTTTCTCACATATACAGTGCAATCAGCATGCCAACTTAATAAACACAAATAATCAATACTTTAATAAAAACAGCACAAGTGAAAATTTAGTCATTTAGTATAAAATACGTTTTTATGACAAAAATTTGTCATTTTTATATGATTGTTGAAAGGGTTTAAATTAAATTTGACTAAATTTAGCAAATAATCCAAATCTTAAAAGGTACTAATATCATGACCATTGATCCTGAATTATTACAAGCATTGGAAATATTTAAACATTTTTTTGATTTAATCCATCAACCAATAGCTATCATCGATAAAAAAGGCAATTATATTTATTATAATCAGGAAAGCGAAGAACTTGATGGCTACCCAAAGGAACAAGCAATTGGCAAACCAATGCTTGAGGTTTATCCTAATTTAAAAAAGGAAGACAGTACGATGTTGCAGGCCTTGCAACTCGGTAAAGAATATCAAGATAACTACCAATCTTATTATAATCATGTTGGCAAGGTGGTTGATTACTTGCATACCACCGTTCCGCTTTATAATGAGAAAAAAGAGATCATTGGTGCAATTGAAATAGGTCGAAATCTATCTACTGTTCGACACCTACAAGATCAAGTTTTGAAACTAAACAGTAAGTTATATCATAATAAAGAGCAACCATTACCCGATATTGTTTTTGTTTCGGAAAAAATGCAGAAAGTTATTGATCAAACCAATATGTTAGGGCGCAATGATGTTCCAGTGTTAATTGTAGGCGAAACAGGGACAGGTAAAGAGCTATTTGCACGTTTAATCCACCAAACAAGTCAACGCCGTGACAAAGCGTTCATCTCTCTCAACTGTGGTGCGTTACCGACTACATTGATTGAAAGTACTCTATTCGGTACGGTCAAAGGCGCATTTACGGATGCTGAGAACCGTCAGGGTTATTTAGAACTCGCTAACGGCGGCACTTTATTTCTTGATGAATTAAATGCGATGCCACTTGAAATGCAGAGTAAATTATTACGATTTCTACAAGAAAAAACCTATTGGCAATTAGGCGGTAATAAAGAAATGCATTCTAATGTCCGTATTGTTGCTGCCATGAATGAACCACCAACAGAACTCTTAAAAACAGGTAAAATGAGAAGTGATTTGTTTTTTCGATTAAATGTTGGTTTAATTAAACTGCCCGCTTTACGTGACAGAACAGAAGATATTCCCGTTTTAGCACGTTATTTTATTGATAAACATAAAAACGATGTCAATGTCGCAATTAGTGGTATCAGTGAACATGCACTACAACAATTAATGTCATCCCCTTGGCCAGGTAATGTGCGTATGCTTGAAAATGCAATTGTCAGAAGCATGGTATTACAAAATAAATCAGGTGAATTACAACATATTACCCTTGACGAAGAGCTTTTTGAGCTTAACAGTTCATTTTCTCAAGACAATGAGGCTCATAAGCCTGATAAAACACCTATCAATACATCTACTCATGAAAACAACTTAACTGAACAAGTTGAGAGCTATGAACGGCAACTTATTATTGATGCATTAAATCAAGCTAATGGCAAAATTATCACAGCGGCAAAACGATTAAATATTTCACGCACTACGTTACAATATAAGGTCAAAAAGCATCATATTCATATGGGGGTAATTGATGATTAACTTCTTCATCATTAAAGAATTATCAATTAAACGCTTGAGCGCATGCAAATGCACTGCTCCATGCCCATTGAAAATTATAACCACCTAACCATCCTGACACATCAACAACCTCACCAATAAAATAGAGGTTGGAGTGCGTTTTAACAGCCATAGTTTTGGATGATAGCGCATCAGTACTTACACCACCGAGAGTTACCTCGGCAGTACGATAACCTTCTGTCCCATTTGGAGTAATGCACCAGTGTGTTAAAGTATTATACAAGTCTTGCTGTTGTTTAGGATTTAGCTGCTTAACCGTTATGTCATTTATCAACTTCAGTTGTATTAATACTTCAATTAGCCTTTTCGGTAAAATCTGTGCTAAGCAATTTTTTATAGTTTGATTACGATTTTTTTCTAATAATAGTTTAAACGATGATTCAAAGGTTAAGTCCGGTAATAAATTGATTGTAATTGGCGAACCTGCTTGCCAATAACTCGATATCTGCAAAATAGCAGGTCCTGAAAGCCCTCGGTGAGTAAATAATAAATTTTCTTTGAAGCTGATTCTTTCATTAGATACTTCAACTGGTACTGCAATACCAGACAAGGTTGATAACACATCAAGTAAAGGTTTATGCAACGTAAACGGAACAAGTCCAGCTTTTACAGGCACAACGGGAATAGCAAATTTTTCGGCAATTTTATAACCAATTGAAGTCATACCGAGAGCTGGCATAGATAAACCACCGGTTGCAATAATAAGATTTTCACTATTAATAATGCCCCGTGAAGTGTGTAATTTAAATCCTAGCCCATTAGTATTAATATCTTCAACTTGGGTTTGCATCATAAAATTAACATGGCCTTTTTGACACTCGTTTAATAACATATCAACAATATCTTGCGCTGAATTATCGCAAAATAACTTTCCATGATCTTTTTCGTGATAGGCAATACGATAGTGATTCACTAATTGAATAAAATCCCACTGGCTAAATCGTTTTAAAGCCGATTTACAAAAATGCGGATTGCCAGAAATATAATTACACGATTCAACCGTTAAGTTAGTAAAATTACATTTCCCCCCACCAGACATTAAGATTTTACGTCCTCGTTTTTTACCATTATCAATCACGGTAACATCGTACCCTTTTTGTCCGAGTAAACCTGCACAAAAAAGTCCGGCGGCGCCAGCACCTACAATTGTAATTTTAGTTTTCATTATTGATAGATTAAAAATAAAAGATAACAAATTATAACAGTATACAATTGTCACTCATAGTGATTGGATCAAGCTACATATTTTATGCCTAAATACATAATTTAATAAATTTTTTATCAAAAATAGAAAAATAACCTATATAAAAAATATTACATCTAATTGTAAAAATGTAGGTTGAACTTATAAAAACTTAAATATTATTATTGAATATACCATTATTAGCTTCATTAATAACTACCATATAAGTTATTAGAAGATTGACTTATAAGTAATATTTATTTGACCAAAAACTGATTTTTAATTAACTTCACTTTTAATATAGGATTAAAGCCTATCCCTTCTTAACTTATAAAAGCGATGAATTAGAGGCAATGATATGTTATATAACCAGCATCATGAAAAAGATAACTGCGGATTTGGATTAATTGCTCACATTGAAGGACAACCAAGTCATAAAGTGGTGCGTACTGCAATTCACGGCTTAGCCAGAATGCAACACCGTGGCGCTATTTTATCTGATGGCAAAACTGGTGACGGTTGTGGTCTTTTATTGCAAAAACCCGATCGATTTTTTAAATTAGTAGCTCAAGATGCTGGCTGGCGTTTAGCAACTAATTATGCCGTTGGTATGTTATTTTTAAGCCAAGATGAAACCGAAGCACAAGCTAGCCGCGATATTGTCGAAGAAGAGTTAGCCAATGAAACCTTATCTATTTTAGGTTGGCGTGAAGTACCCATTGATAAAAGCGTACTTGGTGAAATTGCTTTATCTTCATTACCCAAAATCGAACAAGTCTTTGTTAATGCACCTGCTGGTTGGACTAAAATCGATTTAGAACGTCGCTTGTATATGGTACGTCGTCGAATTGAAAAACGGGTGAAAGACGATACATTTTATGTTTGTAGCTTCTCCAATCAGGTCAACATCTATAAAGGCTTATGTATGCCTAAAGATTTACCTCGATTCTATTTAGATTTAGCCGATATTCGCATGGAAACGGCTATTTGTTTATTTCATCAACGGTTCTCAACTAATACCGTGCCACGTTGGCCATTAGCGCAACCTTTTCGGCATCTGGCCCATAATGGTGAAATCAATACCATCGAAGGTAACCGCCAATGGGCAAAAGCGCGCTCATACAAATTTAAAACGCCACTCATTCCAGACTTACAAGATGCCGCACCGTTTGTTAATGTCACTGGATCCGATTCGAGTTCATTAGATAACATGCTAGAGCTATTCCTTGTTGGTGGAATGGATATTGTACGAGCGATGCGCCTGCTTGTCCCCCCTGCTTGGCAAAATAATCCTGACATGAACGAAGACCTGCGTGCCTTTTTCGATTTCAACTCAATGCATATGGAGCCTTGGGATGGGCCTGCTGGTATTGTGATGTCAGATGGACGTTATGCGGCATGTAATTTAGACCGTAATGGATTACGGCCTGCACGTTATGTGATAACGACAGACAAACTTATTACCTGCGCTTCTGAAATTGGTATTTGGGACTACCAACCTGATGAAGTCGTCACAAAAGGTCGTGTTGGTCCAGGTGAATTGTTAGTTATCGATACCGAAAAAGGTCGCATTTTACAATCGGCTGAAACAGACAACGATTTACAAAAACGTCATCCTTATAAAGAATGGATGGCAAAAAATGTTAAACAGCTAATCCCATTTGAAAACCTACCTGATGATAACATTGGTTCACGCAATTACGATGATACGTTACTTGCCACTTATCAGAAACAGTTTGGTTATAGCGCTGAAGAACTTGACCAGTGCATTCGTGTACTTGGTGAAAACGGTCAAGAAGCCACCGGTTCAATGGGTGATGATACCCCCTTTGCTGTATTATCAAGTAGACCTCGTTTAATTTATGATTATTTCCGCCAAAAATTTGCGCAGGTCACAAATCCACCTATCGATCCACTACGTGAAGCACACGTTATGTCGCTTTCAACCAGCATCGGCCGAGAAATGAATGTATTTGCCGAAGCAGAAGGTCAAGCTCATCGTGTTGCGTTCAAATCCCCAGTTTTGGTTTATTCAGATTTTAAGCAATTAACCGCGTTAGAATCACGTTATTACAAATCAGAAGCTTTAGATATCACTTATGAAATCGACGGTAGCTTGCACGATGCCATTGAACAATTATGTGGTGATGCCGAAGCAAAAGTTCGCAGTGGTACAGTCTTACTGATTTTATCAGATAAAAATATCGCGGCCGATCGCTTGCCAATTCCGGCACCAATGGCTGTTGGGGCTGTTCAGCAACGCTTAGTTGAAAAGAATTTACGTTGTGATGCCAATATCATTGTTGAAACGGCAAGTTGTCGTGATCCACATCAATTTGCAGTACTCCTTGGTTTTGGAGCAACAGCAATTTACCCTTATTTGGCCTATGAAACCTTAGGTCAAATGGTCGATAATGGCACGATAAATAAATCTTATCGTGAAGCAATTCTTAATTACCGCAATGGAATTAACAAAGGCCTATATAAAATCATGTCTAAAATGGGGATATCAACCGTTGCCTCTTACCGCTGCTCAAAACTGTTCGAAGCAGTTGGATTACATAAAGATGTGGTTGAACTTTGTTTTCAAGGTGTCACTAGCCGTATCAGTGGTGCGAATTTTGATGATTTTGCACAAGACCAATTTAACCTATCGAAAAGTGCATGGTTAAAAAGAAAACCATTAGAACAAGGCGGATTACTTAAATTTGTTCATGGTGGCGAATATCATGCTTATAACCCTGATGTGGTACAGTCACTACAACAAGCAGTCAATAATGGCAATTATGACGATTACAAACGTTATGCTGATATCGTCAATAATCGCCCTATTGCCACATTACGTGATTTATTAAAGCTCAATCCCCCTAAAGATGCAGCTATTCCACTGGAACAAGTCGAACCGGAAGAATCGCTATTCAAACGCTTTGACTCAGCCGCCATGTCAATTGGCGCGCTGAGCCCTGAAGCACACGAATCGCTTGCCGAAGCCATGAATACTCTCGGTGGTTTTTCAAACTCTGGTGAAGGCGGTGAAGATCCAGCTCGCTACAACACCATAAAAGTTTCACGCATAAAACAAGTTGCATCAGGCCGTTTTGGCGTAACGCCAAGTTACTTAATGAGTGCTGATGTTATCCAAATTAAAGTTGCTCAAGGTGCAAAACCGGGTGAAGGCGGTCAGCTACCCGGTGATAAAGTCACACCGTATATAGCAAAATTACGTTTTTCGGTGCCGGGTATTACATTGATTTCACCACCACCTCATCACGATATCTATTCAATTGAGGACTTGGCACAACTTATTTTTGATCTTAAACAGATTAACCCTAATGCCATGATTTCAGTAAAATTAGTATCTGAGCCGGGAGTTGGAACCATTGCAACTGGTGTTGCTAAAGCTTATGCTGACCTCATCACTATTTCTGGCTATGACGGGGGAACCGGTGCTAGCCCATTAACATCGGTCAAATATGCCGGTTCACCTTGGGAGCTTGGTCTGGTTGAAACACAACAATCGTTAGTCGCCAATGGGTTACGTCACAAAATCCGTCTACAAGTTGACGGTGGATTAAAAACCGGTACCGATATTGTCAAAGCAGCCATTTTAGGGGCGGAAAGCTTTGGATTTGGAACCGGGCCAATGGTCGCCTTGGGTTGTAAATATCTTCGTATTTGTCACCTTAATAACTGTGCAACAGGTGTTGCAACACAAGATGAAAAATTACGTGGCGAGCACTATCATGGCCTGCCTGAAAAAGCCATGAACTATTTCCGCTTTATTGCACGTAATACACGAGAAGTGATGGCAGAACTAGGCGTAGGTCGAATTGTCGATTTAATCGGACGGACTGATTTATTATTAGAACTTGATGGCATCACAGCGAAACAACAAAAACTGGATCTATCTGGACTGCTAAAAACCGCCACCCCACTCGAAGGCAAACCGGTTTACTGCATAGAAGATAACAAACCATTTGATAAAGGGGTACTGAATAAAGAGATTATTACGCAAGCACAACAATTTGTTGATAACCGTCAAAGCAAAAGCTTCTATTTTGACATTCAAAACACCGATCGCTCGGTTGGCACAAGCCTATCAGGCTATATTGCCCAAAAATATGGCAATCAAGGCTTAGTCACCGATCCGATCTCGCTAAACTTCAACGGCACGGCGGGGCAAAGTTTTGGTGTATGGAATGCCGGTGGCGTAGATCTAACCCTAACTGGCGATGCCAACGACTATGTTGGTAAAGGCATGGCTGGTGGTCGCATTGTCATTCGCCCACCGCAAGGCTCGGCATTTTTAAGTCATGAAGCGACCATCGCGGGCAACACCTGCTTATATGGCGCAACAGGTGGCAAATTATTTGCCGCAGGCCGAGCAGGTGAACGTTTTGCCGTACGTAATTCCGGCGCCATCAGCGTTGTTGAAGGCATTGGTGATAATGGATGTGAATATATGACAGGCGGTATTGTTTGTATACTTGGAAAAACGGGGGTTAACTTCGGTGCTGGCATGACAGGTGGGTTTGCTTATATCTTAGATGAAGATGGCGAACTACACAAACGCATCAATAAAGAGCTGGTCGAAATGCTAAACGTCGCAAATTACGCCATTCACGAAGAACACCTTCGCGGTTTAATTATGGAACATGCTCAACTAACCCACTCATCACGAGCCGAAAATATTTTGGCTAATTGGAACGATTTTGCTAAACAGTTTGTCCTAGTCAAACCAAAATCCAGTGATGTCAAAGCATTACTTGGACACCGCAGTCGCTCATCGGCAGAACTGCGCGTTCAAGCATAGTAAGGAGAACACGAAAATGAGTCAAAATGTTTATCAGTTTATCGATTTACAACGTGTTGATCCGCCTAAAAAATCGTTAAACATCCGCAAAATTGAATTTGTTGAAATTTATGAGGGCTTTTCTGCCTCGCAATCACAAGCACAAGCCGATCGTTGTCTGGCTTGTGGTAACCCTTATTGTGAATGGCGCTGCCCGGTACATAACTATATTCCCAATTGGTTAAAACTAGTTAACGAAGGTAAAATTCTAGAAGCGGTAGAACTCTCGCACCAAACCAATAGCCTGCCCGAAGTTTGTGGTCGAGTCTGTCCACAAGATCGCCTTTGTGAAGGCTCTTGCACCTTAAATGCCGAATTTGGAGCGGTTACCATTGGAAATATTGAACGTTATATTACTGATGAAGCCTTTAAAATGGGATGGAAACCCAACCTATCGAATGTCGAACAAACAGGGTTAAAAGTCGCCATTATTGGCGCAGGCCCAGCAGGCCTTGCCTGTGCTGATGTCTTAGTCCGCAATGGTGTAACACCTGTAGTATTTGACCGCCACCCTGAAATTGGCGGATTACTGACATTTGGTATCCCCGCTTTCAAATTAGACAAAGAAGTACTCATTAACCGACGTCGCATATTTACCGAAATGGGCATTGAATTTAGGCTAAATACTGAAGTGGGCAAAACCGTGCAATTAACCGACTTAATCAATGAATTTGATGCCATATTTGTTGGTGCAGGTACTTATCAATCAATGCGAGCAGGCCTTGAGAACGAAGATGCTAACGGTGTTTACGATGCACTGCCATTTTTAATCGCCAATACCAAACACCTCATGCAACATCAACAAACTCAAGATACGCCTTACATTGACATGAAAAATAAACGTGTGGTTGTGCTAGGTGGTGGTGATACCGCAATGGACTGTGTCCGAACTTCGATTCGTCAAGGTGCTACCGAAGTCACTTGTGCTTATCGCCGGGACGAAGCCAATATGCCTGGCTCAAAGCGAGAAGTAAAAAACGCCAAAGAAGAAGGTGCACAGTTTCAATTTAATGTACAACCACTAAGCATTGAAATTAACAGCGCTGGGCAAGTCACGGGCGTAAAAATGGTCCGAACCAAGCTTGGAGAGCCCGATACAAAAGGCCGACGTTCACCAGTCATAATTGAAGGTTCAGAATTTGTCCTACCGGCCGATGCAGTCTTGATGGCATTTGGGTTTAAGCCACATGCTATGCCGTGGCTGGAAGAACAAGGTGTTAATTTTGATGCACAAGGTCGAATCATTGCACCAGAAGCTAACGGTTACCAAACTAGTAATGCTAAAATCTTTGCTGGTGGCGATGCCGTTCGGGGGTCAGATTTAGTGGTAACAGCGATTAGTGAAGGGCGCAAAGCGGCAGAAGGCATCTTGGATTATTTAGAAGTTTAATCTTATATAATTTTAAGTTAACCATAAAGAACCACTTGTTTTAAATGGTTCTTTATGGTTCTATTTATTGTATTTTTATCCAAATCTTCAATAATAATCATTATTTTGTTTAAAATTTTCAGATAGGTAATTGTTTTATTCTAAAGTTTAGTTTATATCATTTTGATATATATTAAAAAACAACCATTCTGATGACATCGAAGTTAAAGAATTTATAAACTCATGCTACTCGTATCATCCATAATAGGAATAATAAAGTAGCTACGATTTAGCTTTTAGTTAAAACCTAAAAAATCTCTCAATTCAGATGGCTATGTGTTTAAATATAAAAATTAATTTTTAATATAGAGGATTTTTATTTTTTATCTGAAGGGGGAAAAGCTTTTGTTAATGTGATTAACATCAAAAACGTGCTACTCTTCAACTTTGTCATTCCATTTGCCCCACTAAAACTGGGGGGGCAACTTTTCTTTGGTTTATTTGACCTTAATTACTCCTAATCCATCCTACCGTTCAAGGATTAGGAGAGGCACGCTAAAAGCTAAGGATAAACGCATATCCCATTGTAATACCAGTCTGTACTGTTGTGACTAATCATACCATCATCCGATGAGACCATGAAATTGTTAATGCTATCCTTAGCATCATTTGTCCAGAAGTATAAAGTGAATCGATAATCTGGGTAGCTTAACAATCTACCCCACTCGCTAAGAAGGCTTGCACCAATCTGGCGTTGGTAATTGTTATTATTTGATGGCGGTGTGGCGCCAACTGAACCTTTGCAGAGTGCAACATTTCCATTAGAACAACTTGCGTTTGTAAGATCTTTTACTTGTGGAAAACGATATCCAAGACTTGTACACCAAATTGCTGTGTTGGCGACAGATTCGCTTTTATTTCCTCGGCTGACGAACCACTTCTGCAATACAAATCCATATTTTAACACCGTTTGACCATTACTATCTTTACCTTCTAACTCAAATGTCAGTGGTAAGGTGGGTTGTGGAATTTGATGAGGTTTATCATCGTTCCATTGGTCTCTTGCTTCAGGACCTGTTAGTGTAACCCGAACTCTAGTACCTCTTTTATTAGGAATCATGGAGGCGGTTATACCACCCTGTGTGACCGGTGGCCAAATTAACGGACCGCTCCCTACTATGTCTAAATAAAAATATAAACCATCTGCACCTGTGGTTGGAAAGTTACGGATGTAAGATGCGGATGTAGTAGATTGAGGAACAAACCCCTTTCTCGGTTCCCATATGTCAATAGGACCTTTGAAATCCTTCATTTCATCTATTGGCATATTATCAGTTTTTAGGTAGCAGATTGAAGCGGATGGTGTTGGGCTAATGTAATAAGTTGCAGTATTGTCTTCGAAAGTGCTGGTGTTAGGTGTACCATACTGTGTACTTAAACTGCTACCTGAGCTATGTAACTCCACTTTATAAGGTTTTTTATTATCACATACACTTACAACCTCATTGCGACTAACTTCTTTTCCTCTTTTATCTGTGATAGTAACCCTTAAACTACCTGTTGCGGTCACACCATTTACTCCCTGTCCATCCCCATCATCATCACCCCAGTAGTTATAAGGATCACCAATGAGTTCGCTTAAACTAATTGAATTCGTTGAACTTGGTACAAACATACTTATATCAGCAAAAGTCTCCCCTGCTCTAGGTAACACTACTGGTGTGAAAGGAGTGGATTGTTGTTTTGGTGTAATAGTTATGCCATCAGATAAGGTGATACTTAACAAACCATCTATATCATAAGCTTTGGTTATACCCCCATCCAACGTTAAATATGGCGCAGATCCCTGAATGATATTGGTGGTAGTGGCTGATAACGCCTGTAATTCCGATGAATGCGACAATAGTAACACTGACGCTAATGCTAAAGATGATTTAAATAATAAAAATGAGGTTAGTGAAAATATTCGGCTAAAATGATACTTTAAAAGATTCAACACATAACAATTCCATTCATCATGATATCGCATAACACCCTACCCACCAAGTGATCTTTTCTTTTCATTTCTCTTTTTTTCAGACTGACAGCTTGTAAAATGAGCTAGTTTTATTCTAATTGTCGAAAGTATAGCCGTTTAAAAAAATCTTGGCTAGCTTTTTTGTTAAGTTTTTGTAAAGTTTTGTTAATGGTGACTTTGATTAAGCTTTTAGGAACATCTTTAACTGTTTAAAAGTTTTGTTTTTTGTTAAATAAGGGAAATAAAAAAGAAAATCAATGAATTACCAAATTTTTTTATGAGATATAAGTCTAATTTTTGATGGTGGTGGATAAAATTAGTTGGGCGCATGGGATTTGATCGTTTTAAGTTTTCCTGATAAAAAATAGCTATGATTATTGTGTTCAATTTAAGGGATTTTGTGCTAAATTGCCTAAAAACTCCAAAAACGGCTACACAATTTGGCCTTAGTAGCTTTTCACCTTCATTCGGTCTTAATACATCGACTATGATTTGTTCCTGACAAAGCATACATTTCTGTTTAGAGTACTATCTTATTCAATTGTCGACACATTTCGATACTGGACAAATGGCAATAATAACCTTTACCTTTAAATGTTGTAAAATTTGGTGTGTTTCTCTATAAAAAATGATCAGGTAGGTAATTGATTTTATTGGTTTTTTATTTTGGCGTTTTTAGTAAAATCATGTGATTATATAGTGTGTTAGAGCAATTTAGCTTTAGTCAACGACTAAAAACTTTGTAAAAAATCTTCAGGTAACTATACGTTTAAGCATAAAAATAATAGCTTGATTACATTTAATACTCTTTATAAGAGATAATTTATATTAAAAACAAAGTCAATCGATAGCTATTATTTTCAATTACAAGATTTTGTGCCTGTGCATGTTTGTTGCTTTAACAACTAGTTATGAATAAATAATTATTATTAGTTAGACAAGAATAATATCGGTTTTGATGTGTAAAGTAGTAATAGCATAGCCCCAAAGATTCGAGGCTATCACACGACAAATTTAGAAATAGTTTAATTTGTAGTAGCTATAAATAAACCACATGTGTACCTTCTTCAGGTTGAAAGGTGGCTTTGCCAAATTCATCTAAGAAATACGCAATATGATCGGCTTTATCGCCCACTAAACGCCCTTTTACTTTGTTCCATGTCATGAGCACTATCATAGAATTAGGTTCACAGCAAATTAACATCGGTTGTTCAAACTCTTCATTCCAATAAAATTCTCCACCGTATAATTTATGGGCGGTAAGTAATAAATAACATCCGTATTCTTGTGAGATCATGTTGAGTTGTTCTTCTGATATGCTGAAGTTCTTTTCAGCCAGTTCACTCATGATCATTTCAACAACAGTAATGCTTTTTTCTGAGTAATCGAGCTGGTTAATGCTCCATGTTGGACTATTTAATATCGCATTTTGTGCCCATGCTTCGATCTCTTGATACAGTTCATTTTTTGGTTCAGTCATTTTTATCCACTTCGCTATTGAGTTTAATCTGTTCTAATTGTTTAACACTTTGCCATGCGTCTTCCATTTGTTCAAGTGTTGCATCAGTCAAAGACAGATTTTTTTGTTTAAGTATCGCTTCTACTTGCTGAAATCGCCGAATAAATTTTTTATTAGCTTGCTGTAAACAGAGTTCAGATTCAACCTTTAAATGCCTAGCTAAATTGACGGTAGCAAACAATAAATCGCCTAACTCTTCTTCAATTTTTTGTGGATCTTGTTTGGTTCGCACTAACTCTTGCTCAACCTCACCAAGCTCCTCTTTAACTTTATCAAGCACGGATTTTATATCATGCCAATCAAAACCAACTGAGGTACAACGTTTTTGAATTTTTTCAGCTTGCATTAAAGCCGGTATTGCTTGGGGAATATCATCAAGCAATGAGTATTGTGCTTTTTGATCGCGTTCTTTTTGTTTAAGTTGTTCCCAGCTAGGTTTTTCAGACTTATTTTCGGTAAAAATATGCGGATGACGACAAACTAACTTATCAGCAACCGCTAAACAAACTTCATCTAAATCAAAGCTTCCTTGTTCTTGGGCTAAATCAGCATAAAAGACAATATGAAACAATAAATCGCCAAGTTCTTTTTTTAGCTCCTCCATATCTTGTTTATCAATTGCATCAAGCACTTCATACGTTTCTTCTAGTGTATATGATTTTAAAGACGAAAAAGTTTGAACTCGATCCCATTCGCAACCATTAATTGGATCGCGTAGTTGTTTGGTAATAGTCTGTAATCGCTGCAATTTGTTCAAAATACCCCCCATAAATAAGTCATTAGTTAGCATCATTGTAAATGATTTCGTTGTAAAACGATTGTTTTTTAAACATTAATTTCAATATATTTTGGTGTTATTGGTAATTATTTCACCAAAACAACGATGAAAAGTGGCAAATACAAGGCTATTTAAGGAACTTCTAGCCGATAAAAGCGAATTAAGTATATAATACCCTCCTATTAAATTAACTTTAGTAAAAATATGAATAATTTACGTGAACTTACTTTAAGAGGTACCATCCTTGGTGCTTTTATTACTGTCATTTTTACTGCATCGAATGTTTATCTTGGTTTAAAAGTTGGATTAACATTTTCATCAGCAATTCCAGCTGCAGTGATTTCAATGGCAATATTAAAATTGTTTTCGGGGTCAACTATTTTAGAAAATAACATGGTGCAAACTCAAGCATCAGCAGCTGGTACATTATCTTCAATTATTTTTGTGCTTCCTGGTTTGTTAATGATTGGTTACTGGCAAGACTTTCCCTTTTGGCTAACCTTTGCAATATGCGCCGCTGGTGGGATGCTTGGGGTTTTATTTTCAATTCCATTGCGTCATGTCATGGTAGTTAAAAGTAATTTACCTTACCCTGAGGGTGTAGCCGCCGCTGAAATTTTAAAGGCAGGCTCTAAAACAAATAATAATGAAGCTAATGATGGTTTAAAAGATATTTTATTTGGTGGTATTATTGCTTCTATTGTTAGCCTATTTACTAATGGTTTTCGTGCGTTATCTGAAAGTACAGCTTATTGGTTTACCGCTGGCAAATCCATTTTTCAACTGCCTATGGGATTCTCTTTAGCTTTACTGAGTGCTGGTTATTTAATAGGGATTATGTCTGGTATTGCTATTTTAATTGGTACCATTATTGGCTGGGGATTTGGCATCCCAATTTTAAGTGCAATTACTGATTATGATACCAGTCAACCTTTATCTGAAATTGCTATGGCATTTTGGGCAAAAGATATCCGCTTTATTGGTGCGGGGGTAATCGCTATTGCTGCGGTTTGGACATTACTTATGTTAATAAAACCGATGACTGAAGGATTAAAAATCTCATTTAAAAGTATGCGTTCAGATGTGTCAGTAAATGATATCGCACTAACCGAACGAGATTTATCACCAAAAGCCATTTTATTAATCATGGGCGGTATGGTAGTTATTTTACTCGCCACTTTTTATTCATTTATTGCTGATAGTGGATTATCAGCAGATGTAGCTTGGGCATTAGTTTTTTGCGCTGTACTATTTGCTTTTATTATGGGCTTTTTAGTGGCTGCTGCTTGTGGTTATATGGCAGGGCTTGTTGGCTCATCAGCGAGCCCAATATCAGGTATTGCAATTGTTGCTGTAGTTGTCATTTCATTAATCTTATTAGGTTTAGGCGAAATCAATGGGATGCTAGTTTCTGTCGAAAGTTCCAATTTTGCAACAGCTCTTGCACTTTTTACAACTAGCGTTGTTTTGGCAATAGCTTGTATTTCAAATGATAATTTGCAAGACCTAAAAACAGGCTATTTGGTTAATGCAACGCCATGGAAACAACAAGTGGCATTATTACTTGGCTGTGTTGTTGGTGCGATTGTTATTGCGCCTATTTTAGAAATTTTATATAACGCTTACGGCTTTACCGGTGCTTTGCCGCGTCCAGATATGGATGCAACTCAAGTTTTAGCTGCGCCACAAGCAACGCTCATGACAACAATAGCTAAAGGCATCTTTGCACATCAACTTGACTGGACGATGATTTTAATAGGGCTTATTTTAGGTGCTATTATTATCATTATTGATTTAATTCTAGCCAAAAATAAATCTAAATTTCGCATACCCGCACTCGCTGTTGGTTTAGGAATTTATTTACCACCAAGCATCACTACACCGATTTTTATCGGCACTTTATTATCATGGATAATTAAACGTAATGCTTACAAAAAAGCCAAAGCACAAAATTTAGATCCAGAAGAGCAATTCAAAAAAGTTGATCGGAAAGCGGCATTAATTGCATCTGGATTGATTGTTGGTGAAAGCTTAGTAGGTGTTTTATTAGCTATTGTGATTGTGATTAGCATTACCAATGGCGGAAATGATGCTCCACTTGCAATACCGGTCGATTTAGGAGTGTTACCTGAACTTTTAGGCCTCTTTGTTTTTGTTGGTATATGTATATTTTTTATTCGTCGTGCATTATCGGCAATAAAAAAATAGTCCTGTGAATAATTAAATTTAAGCCCTTTCCGTTTTAACAAAGGGCTTTTTTATTTAAATTGATTGTTTTATAACGTTCCTAATTTTGGATGATTAAAACAATTTTTTATTAACCTATTTTACGTTGAATAATAGCCAAAAATATCATGATAGTTTTTGATTCAATCCAAGTGCGCCGAGGCGTTAACTTGCTTTTAGATAATGCATCAGCAACCATTAATCCTCAACAAAAAGTGGGGTTAGTAGGTAAAAATGGTTGCGGAAAATCGACGCTCTTTTCACTGATTAAAGGTGAAATTCAAGCTGATGCTGGCACGTTAAATATACCATCGCAATGGCAACTCGCTTGGGTCAATCAAGAAACACCCGCATTAGATATCCCTGCGATTGAATATGCCATTGATGGTGATCGTGAATATCGTCAATTAGAAAAACAATTAGATATTGCCAATCAGCAAAATAATGGTCAGCAAATTGCGATTATTCATGAAAAGCTTGATACCATTGATGCTTGGACAATTCGCGCTCGAGCCGCAACGCTACTACATGGACTAGGATTTTCTAATGAACAATTAATGTTACCGGTTAAGTCCTATTCTGGTGGTTGGCGGATGCGATTAAATTTGGCTCAGGCATTAATGTGTCGTTCTGATTTATTACTGCTTGATGAACCAACCAATCACCTTGATTTAGATGCCGTGATTTGGCTTGAAAAATGGTTAAGTAACTATCCGGGAACTTTGATTTTAATCTCTCACGATCGTGATTTTTTGGATCCATTAGTCAATAAAATTATTCATATTGAGCAAAAGAGTTTATTTGAATATACGGGCAATTATTCCTCCTTTGAGATCCAACGTTCAACTAAACTTGCTCAACAACAGTCGCTTTATGAAAGCCAACAACTCAAAGTTGCACACTTGCAAAATTATATCGATCGCTTTAGAGCCAAAGCAACAAAAGCTAAACAGGCACAAAGCCGTATAAAAATGTTAGAAAGAATGGAGCTAATTGCACCTGCGCATGTTGATAATCCATTTCATTTTAATTTTAAGCCATCAGAATTCTTACCAAGCCCTTTGTTAATGATGGACAAAGTCGTCGCGGGTTACGATGATAAAATTATACTAGAAAAAATTAAGCTTAATTTAGTTCCCGGTTCGCGCATTGGCTTATTAGGGCGCAATGGTGCGGGGAAATCAACACTGATTAAATTACTCGCCGGAGAACTTGCACCTAAGAAAGGACATATTAATCTCGCTAAAGGTGTTAAATTAGGCTATTTTGCTCAACATCAATTAGAATATCTACGCCCTGATGAATCACCACTTTGGCATTTAACGCAACTTGCCGAACCGAAAAATACAGAGCAAGAACTGCGTAATTATTTAGGTGGATTTGATTTTCAAGGCGATAAAGTCACCGAGCCAGTTAAAACTTTCTCGGGTGGTGAAAAGGCGCGACTTGTTTTAGCCTTAATTGTCTGGCAAAAACCGAATCTTCTTTTATTAGACGAACCAACTAACCATTTAGATTTAGATATGCGACAAGCGTTGACTGAAGCGCTAATTGATTTTGACGGTGCATTAGTCGTAGTTTCGCATGATCGTCACTTATTGCGATCTACAACTGATGAATTTTATCTGGTTCATAATCAACAAGTCATGCCATTTGAGGGAGATCTTGATGATTATCAAAAATGGTTAGCCGAAGCACAAAAAAATGATAACCAATCAAATGACGACATAAATTCACAAAAAAAAGAAAATACAAGTAACATATCAGCTCAAGATCGTAAAGAGCAAAAACGCAAGCAAGCTGAATTACGCGCACAAATGCAGCCAATAAAAAAACAGTTACAAAAAGAAGAACAGATGCTTGATAAATTAACCAATCAATTAAAACAAATTGAAGAACAATTGTCAGATCCTGCAATCTATGACGCGAGCAAAAAAAACGAACTTACAACTTTGTTACTAGAGCAAAGCCAACTTAAAAATCAATTAGAAGAAACAGAACTACAATGGTTAGAATTGCAACAACAGCTGGAGTCGTTTAACTTAGATTAAATTGATCATTTCGATTAAGAGGCTTTAGGTAATGGCTATCCATTGTCTATAAGCCAGCTATTTAAATTCATAGGTTATCCTCGCCAATGTTATCGACGATATCATAGATATACATTTTTGCCTGTTCAAAATCATATCCCTCAATACCAAAAACGGATGTGCAAGATATCATACCTTCAAGTATTAACATAATTAGGCAAGATGCTTGTTCACATGATTTTGTGCCTCCTAGACATTCAAAAATCCTATCTTGAATCCATTTTTTATGTTCACTAACAATAGCGCATATTTCTTCACTTTTATTGTTATATTCAGACTTAGCTCGTACAAACATGCAACCACGGTAATTATCATTCTTAAACCATTTTATATGCCATGAAATAATTGCATTGATTTTGTCTTTTTTCTCAGAAAAAACAGCGATAACATCTGTAAGTGATTTTTTAAAAAAATCATTCCGCTTAAGTAACACTTTACTTACAAGCCCATTTTTGTCACCAAAATATTTATATAATGTTCTTTTTGATACACCTGCATTTTCTGCAACAAGCTCTAAACTAACAGGATGATAACCATATTCATTAAACAGCGATTCAGCCGCAACAAGTATCGTATCAACAATTTCAGGCTTCAATTTCATTTTTTATTATTTGTAATTGCTAGAATATTTTTGATTCTATCACAACAACTCTAATATAGTTAATTATAAATAATATTTGACCTTTATAGTTAATAAATATACATTAAGTAAACAATATCGTTTACTTAATGCGATTGCTAGTTTTATTAAAATCCCACATTAACCAAACAGGAGAGATTTATGCTAGAAAAATTAAAAGGAAGAGAGGTGATGCCGCCTAAACCTCACGCAGTAGCTATATTGAGAGGATTTATTGGGGGTGCTTTAGGGATTTTGACTTTGCTCGTAATCACTCAGTGGGGAGGTACATTAGCAATTATGGCTCCATTTGGCGCAACATGCGTCTTGTTATTTGCTGTACCTAAATCTCCATTAGCACAACCAAGAAGTGTAATCGGAGGGCATTTTATTTCGTCTTTTATAGGTGTGTTGTTCATTAATTTATTTAGTAATGGAATTATACCGATAGCATTAGCAGTTGGGACATCTATCGCATTGATGCAGTTACTACGTGTAGTTCACGCTCCAGCTGGTGCAAACCCTATTCTAATCATGATGTCCGGAATTACTGACTATTCATTCTTGATAACACCAGTACTTATAGGTTCGGTTTTATTAGTCATGGTTGCTTTAATAGTTAATAATATAGGAATCGAAGCACGTTGGCCTAACTATTGGTTGGGATATCACTTTGATATGGGTAAAAGAATAAAAAAATCTAAAAAAGAATAGATTGCCTGTATTATATTAATAATAAATTAAATTATGATCCTATAGTGGTTTTATCTACCTTGGCGACTCACTTTAATAAAATATATTAGAAATAGATCTATTATTCTCAAATTCTCGAAAGGCATTATATTTATTTTATAAAAAGAAAGCCACAAGATAGACTCTTGTGGCTTTCTAAAAGATACTGCTAATTCAGTGAAAAAAACTATATCAAAAGATTAGCTCTTTTCAACTTGACTAAAATCTAGCTCTACAGGAGTTGAGCGTCCAAAAATAGAAACCGATACTTTTAAGCGATTTTTTTCGTAGTCAACTTCTTCCACAACACCGTTAAAGTCAGCAAATGGACCTTCATTAACACGAACAAGCTCACCCGGTTCAAATAATGTTTTAGGACGTGGTTTATCACCAACTTGCTGTAGACGATTCATGATTGCATCAACTTCACGTTGGCTAATAGGTGCTGGTCTATCCGAAGTACCACCAATAAAGCCCATTGTTCTTGGTACACTTTTCACTAAATGCCAAGTTGCATCATTCATCATCATTTCAACTAATACATAACCAGGGAAAAATTTACGTTCACTTTTACGACGTTGACCACTTTTCATTTCAACAACTTCTTCGGTTGGCACTAATACTTCACCGAATGCATCTTCCATATTATGCAATTTGATATATTCACGTAATGATTGTGCAACACGCGCTTCGTAACCAGAATAAGCTTGAATAACATACCATCGTTTTTGTTGTGTTTCGCTCATATTAACGCCCTATTGATGTTAAATAAAAGATTATTGAACGGAATAAAGAATCCATTCCCCAAAGTGCTAAACCAACAATAACTGTGATAGCTGCAATCAGTAAAGTTGTTTGTGCCGTTTTTTTACGAGTTGGCCATACAACTTTTCTTAACTCTTTTCTAGATTCTTGTAAAAAGAACAAAAATGATTTACCTTTGTTTGTTGTGATCGCTATGAGCAAAGTTAACAGCGAAGTCACAATAACAGCAATAATCCGAACGATTGTATTAGGTTGATATATATCATTAGGTCCAGCAAAATAAAAATTTCCCCAAACAACAAACACAATCAACACTAGAACTAAACACCACTTAAATTTGTCCAGAATAGTATTTGTATCTTGACTCTCGTTACTTACTAGCATATAAAACCTATGATTATCTTATTTATAGTAATATCTATTTTCCAAAATGCTCTTTTAATAAAAACATTTTGCTAAACAGACTAGATAAGAAAGGGCATCTAATGACACCCTTTCTATGGCCCGATAAGGCTTAATTAAATTACTTAATAACTTTAGCAACAACACCAGCACCAACAGTACGACCACCTTCACGAATCGCAAAACGTAAACCTTCAGCCATCGCGATTGGGTGAATTAATGATACTGTCATTTTGATGTTATCACCAGGCATGACCATTTCTACACCTTCTGGTAATTCGATAGTACCTGTTACGTCTGTTGTACGGAAGTAGAACTGTGGACGGTAACCTTTGAAGAATGGTGTATGACGACCACCTTCATCTTTGCTTAAGATATACACTTCTGATTCAAAATCAGTATGTGGAGTGATTGAACCTGGTTTTGCAAGTACTTGACCACGTTCGATTTCTTCACGTTTTGTACCACGTAGTAATACACCAACGTTTTCACCCGCACGACCTTCGTCAAGTAATTTACGGAACATTTCAACACCAGTACAAGTTGTTTTAGCAGTTGGTTTGATACCAACAATTTCAACTTCTTCACCGACTTTAATTACACCGCGCTCAACACGACCAGTTACTACTGTACCACGACCTGAAATTGAGAATACGTCTTCAATTGGTAATAAGAATGGTTTGTCGATATCACGCTCTGGTTCTGGAATATAGCTATCTAATGCTTCAGCTAATTCAACAATTTTGTCTTCCCATGCTGCTTCGCCTTCTAACGCTTTAAGTGCAGAACCACGAATAACTGGTGTGTCATCACCTGGGAAATCATATTGAGATAGAAGCTCACGTACTTCCATTTCAACTAATTCTAATAACTCTTCGTCATCAACCATATCGCATTTGTTTAAGAATACGATGATGTAAGGAACACCTACTTGACGACCTAAAAGAATGTGCTCACGAGTTTGTGGCATAGGTCCATCAGTTGCTGCTACGACTAAGATAGCACCGTCCATTTGTGCCGCACCAGTGATCATGTTTTTAACATAGTCAGCATGGCCCGGGCAGTCTACGTGTGCGTAGTGGCGAGTTGGTGTATCGTATTCAACGTGTGAAGTGTTGATGGTGATACCACGTGCTTTTTCTTCTGGTGCGTTATCGATTTGATCGAATGCACGTGCTTGACCGCCGTATTTTTTAGCAAGTACTGAAGTAATTGCTGCAGTCAAAGTTGTTTTACCATGGTCAACGTGGCCGATTGTACCAACGTTAACGTGGGGTTTTGTACGTTCAAATTTTTCTTTAGACATCGATTGTCCCTCAAATGTAATACAAATCGGTGGTAATTCACCACATTAACCAAGTATTATATTTAATATCAATACAATACTAACTTAAAATTAGCTCTGAATAATAACAGATAAAGCTATCTAGTGACAAGCATTAAAGCAGGCAAATTCGATATTCTTAGAAGTTTAGGAAAATACAAGAATGGTGCTGATAGGCAGATTTGAACTGCCGACCTCACCCTTACCAAGGGTGCGCTCTACCAACTGAGCTATATCAGCAATTGGAGCGGGCAGCGGGAATCGAACCCGCATCATCAGCTTGGAAGGCTGAGGTAATAGCCATTATACGATGCCCGCATGTTCAAACTCGGCTACCTAAATGCTTCAATTAGCTATTGCTAATATTAGATGATGGTGGTGGGGGAAGGATTCGAACCTTCGAAGTGTGACACGGCAGATTTACAGTCTGCTCCCTTTGGCCGCTCGGGAACCCCACCCCGAATCTTTATAAATTTGTCTACTTAGGAAAATGGTGCCGGCTGCCGGAATCGAACTGGCGACCTACTGATTACAAGTCAGTTGCTCTACCTACTGAGCTAAGCCGGCCTAAGTGCTGCGCATTATGAACTAGAACATTTAACCTTGCAAGCAAAAAAAACAAATTTTATTTTGTTTGATTAAAAAAAAATCAAAAACATAAAAAAGACCTGAAATTCAAACTATTTCAGGTCTTTTTTTAATCAAAATATAAATTTATATTATTTCTTTTTAGTTAGTTTTTTTAGATGTCTCCACACCTTTTGCTGCGGTATGTACAGCAACGTCCTCACTAATATCTCCTTTATCCTGATATGCACGACCATAATAAGTATCAAGCAGAATTTGTTTTAACTCTGCAATTAAAGGATAACGAGGATTTGCCCCTGTACATTGGTCATCAAAAGCATCAACTGCCAATTGATCAACCTGTGCTAAGAAAGTGTTTTCATCGACTCCAAATTCCTTAATTGAAAATGGGATATCAAGATCTTTTCTAAGTTGATCTAACCAAGCAATTAATTTCTCGACTTTCATCTCATCTTTATCAGTAGCTGCGGTTAAACCTAAATGATCAGCAACTTCTGCATAACGGATAATTGCTTTAGGATAACCATATTGGCTAAATGTGCCTTGCTTAGTTGGTTTGTCAGTTGCATTAAAACGCACCACATTACTAATTAACATCGCATTTGCCACACCATGTGGAATATGAAAAGCTGCACCAATTTTATGCGCCATGGAGTGACAAACGCCAAGGAATGCCTGAGCAAAAGCAACACCGGCTAATGTTGCTGCACTATGCACTTTTTCTCGGGCAACAGGATTTTTAGCACCTTCCCGATAACTTGTAGGTAGATAAGTTTTAAGTATGCTTAGAGCTTGTAATGCTTGTCCATCAGAAAACTCACTAGCCATAACTGATACATAGGCCTCTAATGCATGGGTCACGGCATCATAACCACCAGCAGCACAGAGCGAGCGAGGCATATTCATCACTAAATTAGCATCAACAATAGCCATGTGTGGCGTAATTGCATAATCGGCTAATGGATATTTTTGCCCCGTTGCATCATCAGTAACCACAGCAAATGGCGTCACTTCAGAACCCGTACCTGATGTCGTTGTTACACAAATTAATTTTGCTTTTTGACCCATATTTGGGAAATGGCAAGCACGTTTACGGATATCCATAAAGCGCAATGCTAATTCTTCGAATTTGGTTTCAGGATGCTCATATAAAACCCACATGATTTTAGCTGCATCCATTGGTGAACCACCGCCTAAAGCGATAATGGTATCCGGTTGGAATGCTTGCATTGAGTCGGTACCTTTACGGACAACACTTAATGTTGGATCTGCTTCAACATCAAAGAAAGTTTCGCAAATCACACCTTGTGCTTCTAATTGATCAGTGATTTGTTGTGAATAACCGTTGTTAAATAGGAATTTATCCGTTACTAAAAATACGCGTTTTGCGCCTTGCTCAACCACTTCACTTAAAGCAACAGGTAATGAGCCACGTTTAAAATAGATAGAACTTGGTAGTTTATGCCATAACATATTTTCTGCTCTCTTAGCGATTGTTTTCTTATTAATTAAGTGTTTCGGTCCAACATTTTCAGAAACTGAGTTTCCACCCCAAGAGCCACATCCTAAAGTTAAAGATGGCGCTAAATCAAAATTATACAAATCACCAATACCACCATGGGCCGCTGGTTGATTAATTAAAATACGGCAAGTTTTCATTTTACTACCAAAGTAAGCAATACGTTCACGGTTGCTATCTTGATCAGTATAAAGAACAGAAGTATGTCCCAGCCCCCCCATTTCAACCAACCTTTCTGCTTTATCAACAGCCTCATAAAAATCTTTCGCTTTAAACATAGCAAGCGTTGGTGAAAGTTTTTCATGAGCAAATGGCTCAGATAAATCGACTTTACTCACTTCACCAACAAGGACTTTTGAACCAGCAGGCACTTTAAGACCAGCCATTTCAGCAATTTTTGTTGCTGGTTGACCAACAATATTGGCATTTAATGCACCTTTATCGTTTAAAATGATGCCTTGCACTGCTTGTGTTTCTTTAGCATTTAAAACATATGCACCATATTGGGTTAATAAACGACGCACTTCGTCATAAACAGAATCAACCACGACAATTGCTTGTTCTGAGGCACAAATCATACCATTATCAAATGTTTTGGACATAAGTACTGAAGCTACTGCTCGTTTTAAATCTGCTGTTTCGTCAATAATAACAGGTGTATTACCTGCTCCGACACCTAATGCTGGTTTACCAGAGCTATAAGCGGCTTTCACCATACCTGGTCCACCGGTTGCTAAAATAGCAGCCACATCATCATGGTGCATTAGCGCATTAGATAACTCAATAGATGGTTCATCAATCCAGCCAATAATATCTTTTGGTGCACCCGCTTTAACGGCAGCATCTAACACAATTCGAGCAGCTTCAATAGTTGATTTTTTAGCACGAGGATGAGGAGAAAAGACAATTGCATTGCGGGTTTTTAAACTAATTAATGATTTAAAAATCGCCGTTGAAGTTGGATTGGTAGTTGGAACAATTCCACAAATAATACCAAGTGGTTCCGCTATTGTAATAGTACCAAATGGTTCATTTTCAGCCACTATACCACAAGTCTTATCATGACGATATTTGTTTAAAATGTATTCAGCGGCAAAAAGGTTCTTTATGACTTTATCTTCAACTATCCCCATTCCAGACTCCGCAACAGCTTGCTGTGCGAGTGGGATACGTGCTGCAGCTGCGGCTGTCGCGGCTGCCACAAAGATTTTGTCGACTTGCTCTTGAGTATAAGTTGAATAAGTTTCTTGTGCCTTCTTGACACGCGCCATTAACTCATTTAACTCATTCATGTTAGTTACTGCCATAGATTTCTCCTTGAAATAAAAAAATAAATCGGGATCCGTTTGGCGTCTTCCTTGAAACTATTTAATGCTTAAGCATATTAACAAAACGAAATTATGCATTATCCTAAATCAAATTTTTAATTTATACAATAAGATATTCAACAAAAAAGTGGGCTGTCAAAAGTAATAAGTGTTTTTAGAAAGTAAATAGATTGAACAATTAAAATACAAACAAATAAACAACTATTTCCAATAAAAAATAGCTGTTTTTAATATTATTTATCAAAACAGAAAATAAGAGATTTGCCTAAATGAAAAAATAAAAATTATGCATTACATAATTTATTCAATACATAGCTAACAGCAACAAATCCAAAGGTGGCGGTAACCATTGTAATTGCACCAAACCCTGATTCACAGTCCATTTTTTTGTTACTATCAGCTTCACTTTTGGTAAAACAAGTCTGGCCATTCTTAGCAGGGTAAATCAGTTGTTCGGTAGAATAGACACAAGGAATAGCAAATTTACCTTTACTGTCTTTATGAAGATTATAATCATTTTTCAGTCTTTCGCGTAATTTGGCTGCTAATGGATCCTGAATTGTCTTGGCTAAATCAGCAATCTTTATTTGCGTGGGATCTTTCTGCCCCCCTGCACCACCAATCGTTATGATTTTCAATTTCTGACGCTTACAATAGGCTAATACGGCAGCTTTATCTCTTACACTGTCTATTGCATCAATAATATAATCATAACGGGGATCTTGCTTAGAACCTAAATATTGGCTGACATTATTAGCATTAATAAAATCATCCACTTCATTCACAGTACATTCAGGATTAATTTGTAAAATACGTTCTGCCATCACTGAGGTTTTAGCTTTACCTATATTAGATTTTAAAGCATGAATTTGACGGTTGGTATTTGTCACACAAATATCGTCCATATCAATTAAGGTAATTTGACCAATACCGCTACGCGCTAGCGATTCAGCAACCCAAGATCCCACACCGCCAATACCAATTACACAAATATGCGCTTGCGAAAAACATTGCAAAGCCGATTCACCATAAAGCCTTGCAATACCACTAAAACGTTGGAAGTAAGATTCTTTATTCATAGATAATTAATAATAGTGTTTATACTTAAACACTTATTTTCTCCTGAAACATTTTTATAAATTATAACGGTAATATTCTTTATATAAACAACTTATCAATAAGTATTAGTGATATTATACCTTTCAAGAATAAAAAACTAAATTTCTAGCTCTCATAAAAATCAACTAAATCATCCCGATGATGCGCAATAAGTAGGATATTATTTGTCATTAATTGTATTCGTTTGAGTTATTAATTTTCCCTACAATAAACATTGTTAACAATAATTAAAGAGGAAATAAAGAATGCGCAAACCCAAAAAACTACTTAATGATCCCAATAATGTGCGACAAGAAGTCATGCAGGGGTTGATCTATGCCTATCAGGGAAGATTAACTGCAATTTCAGAACATTGTGCCGTTTATGGTAACCATATTGCTAGCGATCAAGTTGTTATTGTCTCAGGTGGTGGCAGTGGACACGAACCAACCTTTGCAGGATTTATCGGCAAAGGCGGTATTGATGGCTGTGCACTTGGCGAAGTTTTCACCTCGCCATCTCCAGATCAAATTATAGAAGTCACCAAAACCATAGAAAAAGGAAAAGGTGTACTATTTTTGTTTGGCAACTATTCTGGAGATGGAATGAATTTTGATATTGCAGCCGAAATATTAGGAGAAGAAAATATTGTCATCAAAACGATTCGAGCAACTGATGATATTGCTTCGGCACCATTATCTAAGATTTCTGATCGCCGTGGCGTTGCTGGTATTA
This sequence comes from Gilliamella sp. App2-1, assembly GCF_001690255.1. NCBI lineage: Bacteria > Pseudomonadati > Pseudomonadota > Gammaproteobacteria > Orbales > Orbaceae > Gilliamella > Gilliamella sp. App2-1. Next base: position 68,009 of record NZ_LZGR01000022.1, on the reverse strand, counting down.
TGTTTTTATACAAAATTGCTGGCGCTGCCGCACAATTTGAAAAATACGACCTTGAAAATCTCTACCAAGTTGTATCGAAAGCAAACAACAATGTTCGTACCATCGGTGTCGCCCTAGATGGATGCGCATTACCTCAATCAAATCATTTCAATTTTGAATTAGATGATAACGAAATTGAAATTGGTATTGGTATTCATGGTGAAGCAGGGTTGCGTCGACAAGCTATAACATCATCTGATGAAGTTGTTAAAGAGATGATAGACAGCCTGTGTAATGATTTACCGTTTAAAAAAGGCGACCGCGTGTGTGTATTAATTAATAATTTAGGCGCACTGAGTAACGCCGAACTGTTCATTGTAACACGTAAAGTCGGTATTGAGCTGAATACACGCGGCATAATCAGCCACGATGTCGTTGTTGGCCATTTTTGTACATCCCTTGAAATGTCTGGTTTTTCAATTAGCTTAATGAAATTAGATGAAGAATTACAACATCTTTATGATTTACCTTGCCAAACACTAGGATGGAGGAAATAGAATGAATTTATTACAAGTTCGTAAAATGATGTTATTTACTGCTGAAAAAATGATCGAAAGTGAACCAACATTAACCGCTTTAGATCAATTAGTGGGCGATGGTGATCACGGCATCGGTATAAAACGTGGATTTACAGCTATCATGGTGCTACTACAAGACGAAAAATTTCAACCAACGAATATAGGTGATTTTTTTACGCAAATTGGTACAAAATTAATGATAAGCATGGGCGGGGCCTCTGGTGCTATCTTTGGTACTTTATTTAGAGCGGGCGGAAAAAGTATTGCAGGCGTAACAGAGTTTGATTCCGATGCATTATCAAAACTCCTTAATGAAGGTTGGCAAGCAGTCTATGAACGCGGAAAAGCCAAACCAGGGGATAAGACTATGGTTGATGCCTTAGCCGCTAGTGCAACAACCGCAAGTCAATTAACATCTTCGACGTTAATCGATGCGCTCCCTAAAATAGCACAATCTGCTATGGAAGGCGCAGAAAAAACGAAACAGATGATCGCTGTATTTGGACGAACTAAAAATTTAGGTGAACGCGCAATTGGTCACATGGACCCTGGAGCGGCCTCAATGGCGTATATTTTGAAGTATATGAATGAATATATCCAAACCCAATAAAACAATAAATCCGCCGACATCAACGGCGGACATCATCATCGCAATATCGATAAAATAATATTCTAAGTATCATTGATAAAATATCTAAGTATTCAAACAACATCTAATTTTTTAAAATAAAATTTTTTGCTGAGTCTTTTCTATTAATTGACTAAAATAAATAGACTAAAAATTATTTTTTAAACTTAATTTGTGAAGGATATGCCCAACGTTGTAACTCCTCTGGTGGAAATCCACCTGGATCTTTACCTTCATTAATCAATAAAGCGTGATAGTATATTTCAGCCATTTCTTCAATATAAGCGGCCTTTAATACAGCATCATAAGGATCTTTGTCTACGGCAATAGCACCATGCTTTTCCATTAAAATCGCATCAGCTCGTTTTATGGGCTCTATAACACTGTTTGAAAGGTCTTGAGTACCCGGACGCCCATAGGGCGCAACAGGAATCACACCATCTTTTAAATTCAGAATTGCACACTCATAAACAACGGCAGGGATAGGTTTTGCTAATACGGCAAATGAAGTTGCAAAAATAGAATGCGTATGCGAAATAGCAAAAACATCTGGACGAGCTTTATAAATCGCAAGATGCATTAAACACTCACTGGTTGGCCTCAACCCGGAATCAGCTTCAATTACATTAGCATCAAGATCCATCACAACAATATCCCGAATTGTTAACAACTTTTTATCAATTGTTGTTGGCGTGACAAGAACATATCCCGACTCTTTATCGCGAACGCTAGAATTACCAGCTTTATGTTTACAAAGTCCCCACTCACTCGATTTTTTAGCCATGTCGACCACATATTGTTTTTGTATCTCTAACATTTTATAGCTCCTATTTTGACAAGATATTCATTGATAATTGGCAAACAATTCCCAAATTTCATTATTATTTTTGGCATTTCGTATGCGAGTTGCGCCTTCGTGGAATTCTAATAACTCATTTAATTGGGCAAGTGCTTTAAGGTGTTTTTGTGAATTATTTGTTGCTAAAACAACAATTAAATCCGCTTGCATATAACCACAAATAGAGATTCTTTCAGATAATTTAAGTAAGGACATAGCAACTTTATTCACGCCATCATCAATACCTGCGTGAGCAATAATTAATCCATTAACCAACATAATATAAGGTTGTTCAAATTGAATTTTGTTAACCATTTTTTCAAGATAATTACTTTCTATGGATTGATTATTTAACAGTGGTTGTGCGGCTAATATCAACGCATCTTGCCATGTTATATCAACATTTTCTGTAATATTGATATGTTCTTTTTGCATTAAGTCAGCTAATGAGGGAATTTCCTGTTGTGTTATTAGTACGGGGTTATCATTCATTTCATCATGATAAAGATATGCTGTTAACTCCTTTTGGAGTGCTTTTTGATCTTTGATACTGCTATATTTTTCAATAAGTAACATCAGTTCATCAATTTGAATAATGCTAGGATCAATACCCTGTAAAGTACCAATCACTTGATGACGAAAAGCATTTTTATGAAAATTATTCAATGAAGGGTTAACAACAAATAACAATTTATCGGTAGATAAATGTGAGGTAGAAAAAACAATATCGTAATAATGATGATATTTTTCAAACTCACGTTTAGACATGACATCAGAAAAATGTAATTCGGGAAGCAATACTTGTAAAGTCAGATAAAGATAAGTTGAAACTGTTGCACTATTTTCACAAACAAAAATTGCGATCTTCTTTGTTTTAATTCGATTAATCAAACCTTCTCGAGTTAACCAACCGCCTAATAGTACAGTAATAAAAGCAACTTCTTCATCTGGCATATTACAATGCAATATTTTTTCAAAAGGAGAAATCGCTTTTCGTACCATTTCATGTAAATGACTAAATTCTTGCAATACGATGTCATATACACTGTTAATATTGGAAATATGATATCGAATACGATAATAAGCAGGTTTCCAATGCTGATAAATACGTTCAATCAGTTCGCTCTTATCTTTAAAAGTGACACAACTAATTTGTTCAAAATTATCAATAACTTCAACAACACTTTCTAACAACACCGCATCTAAATGAAAATATTTATCGGATAGTGTTTGTATATTAGAACTTTGTACTAATACCATTAAAAAAATTTGCTCATTAAGATCAGTTATACCGAATTTTTCAATGAGCTTTTTCAATAATTGAAAATCACGGCTATTTGCAGCTTCGGCATAATTTTCAGGTAAAAGCTTAATTTTTTTATCGGTTTCTATCCGTTGCAACATAAAACAAATAAAGTAAGTCAACTCTTGCAACTGCTCATCAGTAAACACAATTTTTAATTTTTTTTCTATTTCACTAAAAACCTGCCCTACTTGTTCTAAACGACCTTGGCTAATAATCTCATTTTCTCTAAAAATCTTATCAGCAATTGGCATACTGATAATTCGGCGAATTAATTTTAATAACAAATAACGTTTATCGATTTCATCACCAATAATACGATAACCATTCTCACGGTCATAGTTGATTTGTAAATGATATTGAATAATCATTGCTTGTACTTTTTTAATATCATTAATAACAGTGTTTTGGCTGACAGTGAGGGACGCTGAAAGATGTATTAATGACAGCCTTTCTGTTCTAATTAACAAAAAAAATAGAAGCAAATGAATACGCTCATCTTCAGAATAAATATAACGTCCAATAGCATGAGATACTGGCTCATCCCTAAATGTTTCGATCACTAATTTTGGTATACTAAATTTACCAGTCTTAAATCTTTTAATTAATTCAAGATTAGATGACTCAAGAAAATCATTAATTTTCTTAATGGTGTAACTAAGCTGTTTACGGGTTAATCCAAATTCAGATTGAAGCTCAACACCACTAATATTGGGATTATGAATTAATGCTTTTAAAACAGCATGAATTCGAATATCAACAACCATATGATAATTACCTTATTGTTCGTTGTCTGATGGTGACTAACCTTACCATCAGATTCACTGCAAAACATATTCAACGAATACTTTATCTTTTATTTATTCATTTCTTTTTTCCGCTATATTCTGCATAATCTCTTTGCGCAGTTCACGGGCATAAAAGCAATACCCCACACACCAATAAACAGCAAAAAATAATGGAACAAAATAGCCTTTTAAGCATTGCCAAATAAATGAAAATGCATAAGTAAAAACAGGAGCATCAATAGAACTATTTGAAATTAATTGATTAGCTGGAATATCAATAGCTTTAGTTGTTAATCCTAAATCGGTAATAATTGGTGCAAATTGAGTTCCAACAAACAAGAAGAATGGCACACCAATAATCGCTAAAATCACCATTCTTAATGTGTTACCTTTAGTTAAGATATAAGCTGGGACAATAAGGGCGACATTGATAATGCCTGCAAACGGGAGAATTTTGTTGCCAGGTAAAATAACTGCCCAAATTAAAGTAAAAGGAATAGCAATGATTACTGTAAACCAAATTTCGCTTGAACCACCCATAAATGGCCAATCCAAGCCAACAAATAATTTACGTCCAGCAAAGCGTTTATTCATATATTCACTAATTGCTTCAGAAATGGGCGATAATGCTTGCATAAATAACTTAGAGATCATTGGAAATAACATAAGCGCAGTAGCGGCCTGCATACCCAGCATTAAGATAGCTGCAACTTCATAACCAGCAATCATCCCGAAAATCACACCTAATAAAAAACCAATCACATGATTTTCAGCAAATACACCAATTTTAGAACGTAATGTCGCTGCGTCCATTGGTTTATTTAAAATAGGTATTTTGCGAAGCAGTAGATCAAAAGGATAATAAATTGCACTGAAAAATAACATTCTATGAGTACAAGTTATCCCCGGAATACCCGTTAGTTTTTCAATTCGATGTTGGTTAATATCCCCCGAATTAAGCTCTAATATTATCTGCAAAGTTGCAATAATAAAGGCAAGAACCAAAGCCACAACAGAGCCTAAAATTGGGGTAGCGATGGCAACAACAATAAATGCGGTAAAAATTTTCCCCCACACATTCCATAAGTCTGCGTTAAAAGTATGAGTCTTTTTCAATACCAACATTAAAATATTGACACCCACTTGCAAAGGAAACATAAGAAAAGCATATGGCCAAGCCCAAGATACGTTCGCCATAGTCGTCCAACCGCCATCAATAATACTCAGTTCAATCCCTGTCCGTTCCATCATAGTTTGCGCAGCTGAACCAATAGCGCCAACCATAAAACCAATCAACATACTCATACCAACAAATGCAACACCTAGTGTAATGGCGGCCGAAGCGCCATCTCTAAATTTCATGCGCACAATTAAACCCGCAATGAGCATAATGAATGGTACAAAAACTGGCGCACCTAAATTTAAAATATAATTTATAGTTGTTCCGAGAAAGTCCATATTCACACTCCTATCTACAGGCATCAATAATTTTTTGTAATTCCGCTTCCATATTTATCCCTGTTAAAAATGCAATACCATTGATAACGGGAATAGAGTACTGTTTTTCAATTTTAGTTATCGCTATATAAGCAGCACTATTTTTAATGTGAGTATCGACAGATTTAAGATCCACAACTTCTACTTTTATATCATTAAAATTACGTTCTTTTAATAAACGTGTAACCTTACTGGCGACAGTTTGTGATGTAGCCACTCCACTGCCACATGCAACAATAACTTTTTTCATAATGCCTCCTTATAAATTGATATTCGACCTCAATAGTGTAAAAATTTCATATTCAGTTTTTGCATGATAAAGCGCTTCTAAAAAATGCGAATTCACAAAGCAAGACATCAATTTTTGCAATAAATCAATATGCCCATTCTTTTGGTTAAACCCGAGTAAAAACACAAAGGTAGCCTTTAATACATTGTCATTATTTGCCATTTCACACCATGGAATGGTTCCTTTTGCTCGAGTGAAGAAGATAAATGGTCTAATAACATGTTCGACATCAGTATGGGGCATAGCAACCACATAAGGTTTCGTTGGTAACGCGGTAGGAAATGAAGACTCTCTTTGTTTGATTGCGTCTAAAAAGGAATGGTTCACATAACCACCATTTTTTAAAATAGGAAACGTAAAATCGAAAAATTGATTAGTATTTTGAAAGTTTTTATCTAAAAGAATCAAATCTTCAAATAATATTTGGTCGTTAGATTCATTTCCCATTTTATCCTCCATCATGATGTGATGTGCAAATTTATAAAAATATTGCGAATTTGCAATTGTTAGAATTAAATCAGCATTAATTTGATATGATTAATTTTAGGAAATTAAGATAAAAGTGACGAATGGATTTGATACCAAATAATATCCATGACATTGCTCATCATAGGAATAACTATGCTATAAAAATAAGATCTATTTATTGGGCAGGATTTAAAAATGTGTGATTCTGAACATAATAAATGAGCTGATATTCCGCCTGCTTTAGTGCAAACGGAATAAGGAAATAACTAGATCATTAGAAATTGATACATCAATTTTTAAATGAATGAATTGGCGCGGGAATGCGCCCCCCACGGTTGATGAAATTACATGAGCCAAATTTGCTTACCGGCATGACTGGGGCATGACCTAGTAAGCCACCAAATTCGATATTATCGCCGACTTTTAAACCCATCGCAGGAATAATTCGTACCGCTGTTGTTTTATGATTAATCACCCCTATTGCAGCCTCATCAGCAATAATTGCTGAAATAGTTTCCGCAGGTGTATCGCCAGGAATTGCAATCATATCGAGTCCAACTGAACACACACAGGTCATCGCTTCAAGTTTTTCAAGATTAAGCGCGCCGTTATTGACAGCATCAATCATACCTGCATCTTCAGAAACAGGGATAAATGCTCCGCTTAAACCACCAACATGACCACACGCCATCACGCCGCCTTTTTTAACTGCATCATTAAGCATTGCTAGTGCCGCTGTAGTACCATGAGTACCAACGGATTCTAATCCCATTTCTTCTAAAATATGTGCCACTGAATCCCCCATTGCTGGCGTTGGTGCTAACGATAAATCAACAATACCAAATTTAATCCCTAAACGTTCGGAAGCCTCTTTCCCCACCAACTGTCCCATACGAGTAATTTTAAAAGCAGTCTTTTTAATGGTTTCCGCAACAATATCAAATGGATGACCTTTCACTTTTTCAAGTGCTCGTTTAACCACGCCAGGTCCACTAACCCCAATGTTAATGACACAATCAGCCTCACCTACACCATGAAAGGCACCGGCCATAAATGGATTATCTTCAACTGCATTAGCAAATACCACTAATTTTGCACACGCCATACTGCTATTAGCTGCTGTTAATTCTGCAGATTCTTTAATAATTTGTCCCATCTGCTTTACTGCATCCATGTTGATACCGGTTTGTGTAGAACCAACATTCACCGATGAGCAAACTCGTTCAGTTTGTGCAAGTGCTTGTGGAATTGATTTAATCAAAATCGCATCACCTTTATGGTAGCCTTTTTGTACCAGAGCCGAAAATCCACCAATAAAGTTAACACCGACCGCTTTGGCAGCTTTGTCCAATGTTTTGGCAAATGCGACATAATTATTATCGTTACTTGCGCCAGCAATTAACGATATCGGTGTAACAGAAATACGTTTATTGATAATTGGAATACCAAATTCTGAGGTAATATCATCACCTACTTTAACAAGATCTTTGGCCAGTCGTGTAATTTTGTTATAGATCTTCTGACGTGCTTTCTCACCATCACTATCTATACAATCAAGGAGAGAAATACCCATAGTTATTGTGCGGATATCAAGCTTTTCTTCCTCAATCATTTTAATGGTTTCGAGAATCTGTTTTGTTTCCATTAGTACCATCCTTTTATAAAAATATAAAATTGATATTACAAACGATGCATAGCATCAAAAATTTCTTCTCTTTGAATATTTACTTTAACTTTTAGCTTTTCACCCGTTTGTGTCAATGCTGTTTTTACCTCATCAAATTTCACATTGATGTTAGACAAGTCAAGTAACATAACCATCGTAAAATACTCATCCATAATAGTTTGGCTGACATCTAAAATATTAATATCTAATTCATATAATTTTTGGCTAATACCAGCAATGATACCTGTTTGATCTTTACCTATTACTGTTAAAATGGTTTTCATAACACTCTCCGCACAAAATTTAGACAGTTAAATAATATTTATTGAGCTAAACATGATAGCATCTTCAAAAATTATCGAAATAGGAGTAGATTGTTTTTTTTCAGTAAAAATAAAAATATCATTATAAAAAACTACAAAGAGTGACATTATGGTAAATTTCCAAAAATCCAATAAATTGGATCATGTTTGTTACGACATCCGTGGTCCCATTCTTGAGCATGCAAAGCGACTTGAAGAAGAAGGTCAAACTATTCTTAAACTTAACATTGGAAATCCCGCACCTTTTGGTTTTGCCGCCCCTGACGAATTATTAGTTGATGTAATTAGAAATTTACCTTCTTCACAAGGATATTGTGATTCCAAAGGTCTTTATTCTGCCCGTAAAGCAATCATGCAATATTATCAAGCTCGAGGAGTTAGTAATTTAGATGTTGAAGATATTTACATTGGCAACGGTGTATCAGAATTAATAGTGCAATCCATGCAAGCATTACTTAATAGCAATGATGAAATACTTGTACCTATGCCTGACTATCCATTATGGACAGCAGCTGTTAGCTTGTCTGGAGGTAATGCAGTGCACTATCTTTGCGATGAAGAAGCAAATTGGTCACCAGATATCGAAGATATTAGAAGAAAAATAACACCAAAAACAAAAGGGATAGTAATCATTAACCCAAACAACCCAACTGGCGCGGTTTATAGCAAGGAAGTATTACTTGAGATCGCCGAAATCGCTCGTCAAAATAACCTGATCATTTTTGCTGATGAGATTTATGACAAAATTTTATACGATAATTCAGTGCATTATTCTATTGCTACATTAGCACCCGATTTATTTGTTATTACCATGAGTGGCCTATCAAAAACTTACCGAGTTGCAGGGTTTAGGCAAGGTTGGATGGCACTTTGTGGTCCTAAACACCATGTAAAAGGCTATATCGAAGGCTTAAATATGCTGGCTTCAATGCGTTTATGTGCCAATGTACCATTACAACATGCTATTCAAGGTGCATTAGGTGGTTATCAAAGCATCAACGAATTTATTGTACCGGGAGGACGACTATACGATCAGTGTATGTTGGCATGGCGTTTACTTAATGATATCCCCGGTGTTTCATGTACTAAACCTCAGGGTGCTTTGTATCTATTTCCCAAATTAGATCAGAAAAAATTTAATATCCATAACGATCAAAAATTGGTATTAGATTTTTTGTTACAAGAAAAAGTGCTACTTGTACAAGGAACCGGTTTTAATTGGCATAAGCCCGATCATGTTAGAATTGTTGCTTTACCTCATTTAGGTGATCTTGAAGACGCTATTGGGCGGTTTGCTAAATTCTTATCTTCTTATAAACAATAAAAAGGGAATACCTTTTGTTAATTCCCGAGTTGATTTGTTGATGGATTACTCAATAAATCCATCAATAAATATCTGCTATCAAATACAATAATGCCATATAAAACAGAATTATGAATAGCGTTGTTGTATTTTATTATTTCAAGAATAAAATAGTGGCTTTTTACTCTTATTGCCTCAAACAAACTAAACACGTTAAGTATAAATTCAAAGTGATATTGTTCTTTCTTTCAGCTAAAATAAATCACCATAAATCTTATCTCAATTGGTTAAAATAATGTTAAAAAAAGCCATCGCATTTACACTATCCGCCTCACTATTATTACAAAGCACATCTATCGTTTATGCTGATAATATCAATCTTCCCGATATTGGCACCGCCGCAGCCACAACGTTAAGTATCGGCCAAGAAATGGAGATGGGCGATTATTATATGCGACTGTTGCGAGCCAGCGCTCCCATAATAAACGACCCTGTTTTAAACCAATATATTAATGAATTAGGTGATAAATTAGTCGCTAAATCAGAATCAGTAAAAACACCTTTCCATTTTTATATTATGAAAAGCGATGTATTAAACGCATTTGCTTTTTTTGGTGGTAATGTAGTCATTCATTCTCGACTCATTTTAGATACTGACAATGAAAGCCAATTAGCCTCCGTTATGGCTCACGAAATTGGCCATGTCACCCAGCGCCATTTGGCCAGAGCAATGGAAAATCAAAACCGTAATAGCCCTTATGTTTGGGGGGCAACATTAGGCTCTTTATTACTAACATTAGCCAATCCCGAAGCCGGCATGGCAGCAATAACCAGTACCATGGCGGGCTCTGCTCAAAGTATGATTAGTTTTACGCAAAGTAATGAACAAGAGGCCGATCGTGTCGGTCTAAGAACGCTTGCTAAAGCTGATTTCGATCCTTATGCTTCATCTGATTTTTTACAAAAACTCGCCGATCAAAGCCGTTTTAGCAGTAAACCACCTGAAATTTTACTTACTCACCCATTACCCAATAGCCGTTTGACCGATATTCGTAATCGTTCAATGCAATATAGCAAAAAGCATATATCGCCATCATTAAATTATTATCTAGCAAAAGCCCGATTAGCAATATTAATGGCTAAAAATAAAAATACCGCAAAATTATTAATTGAAGATTATAAAAAATTGAATAATGAACAAAGTAATATAGCCATTATCTATAGTAGTGCTTTAGCTGACAATTTAAGTGGTAATAATCAAAAAGCGAAACAACAACTGCAACCATTATTAGATAGTGATCCTAATAATATTTGGTATATTGATTTAATGACTGATATTGATTTAGCGCTCAACAATAACAGTGCCGCAATTACTCGCCTACAAGTGGCATTAAAAAAAGCACCAAATAGCTCTGCATTTCAATTAAATCTAGCTAATGCGTATATAAAAAATAGAAACTATCAACAAGCCGTAAGCTTGTTACACCGCTATACGTTTGACCACAATGACGATACCAATGGCTGGGATTTACTCATTACAGCTTATGGCGGGTTACATTCAAGGGCTCAAGAAATGAGTGCTCAAGCCGAAGCAATTGCATTAGAAGGTCAATTTCAACAAGCTGTTCAATTACTACAAAATGCTAAAAATCAAACCAAAGGTAATCAAACAATGATTTCCAAAATTGATGCAAGAATCAATCAACTAAAGCAACTAGAAAAGCGTTATGCGGCTTATAAGCGATAATTATTAATTAATTTTAACGATAACATCTCGACTAATCATTTCAATAACCGTTAGTCGAGAAGATAACAAATGCTTATTTTTCGGTCAAATGTTCCACATTGTTGAAGAATTTAACAGTAAATGTTCCTTCGGATTGGTCATTACTTTGCTTGTAGTTAACCACACTAATGCTGGTATTTAACATCCGAGGAAAATAAGCTTCATCGCGATGTAAACGCCAATCGCCACCATTTAAAACACAAAGTAATATGCGTAATACTGTACCGTGCGACACAACCAAAATATTACCGGTATCTTGGGGTGCGTTTTGTACAATAGTGTTTAGCCCCTGCTTCATACGCACAAGTATATCAAGGTAATTTTCACCTTGATTGACGGAAGCATCAAAATTAGCAGGATCAGTTAAATAAGTCGTAAACTCAGGAAACTCTTTTTTCAATTGAGGAACATGCCTACCTTCCCAAATACCAAAATCCATCTCTCGCAGATCAGCAAGTTCAAAAGTAGGAATAACCATATTATTTTCGTTAACAATATAATCGCGGGTTTCCATAGCGCGTTGTTGCGTACTTGAGTATGCTTGCATAAAAGGAACATTTTTTAAATGTTGTCCAGTCACTTTAGCACCTAAAATACCCTGCTCAGTTAACGGTGAATTTTGAGATCCTTGCATCTGATCTTTAATATTCCACTGCGTTTGTCCATGCCTAATTAAGTATAAATTAATATCTTTCATTCGTACTCACTACCTTTTTTATTTTAAGATTCTGTTTGCTCATATTTAGCTTTTCTAAGATAGGTTAAACAAGCCTGTAAAGTAGCATCCATTGGCGCATGTAATTGCATCTCTTGTAAACTTTTAGGATGAATAAATTTAACACTGGCGGCATGTAAAAATAATCGATTAAGCTTTGTATCAGCCAATAATGCATCAAATTGCCTATCCCCATAGCGATCATCAAAAGCAATTGGATGATTAGCATATTGAGTATGTATGCGAATTTGATGAGTCCGCCCAGTAACAGGGCTTGCTTTAATCAAGGTTGCAAAATCAAATCGTTCTTCAACTTTAAAACGCGTTTCTGATGGTTTACCTTCTTTATCTACTTTCACCACTCGTTCACCGCTTTTTAATACATTTTTAAGGAGAGGGGCTTGTATTACTTTACATTCAGAAGTCCAGTTCCCCTTAACAAGCGCCAAATAATTTTTCTGCATTTGTTTAAGGCGTAATTGCTCGTGTAACGATTTTAGTGCCGAGCGTTTTTTAGCAATCAACAATACGCCCGATGTTTCGCGATCAATGCGATGTACCAACTCCAAAAACTTTGCTTCAGGTCTTAAAGCGCGTAAAGCTTCGATCACACCGAAACTTAAACCACTACCACCATGAACAGCAATACCTGATGGTTTATTAATCGCCAATATAACATCATCTTCATAGATAACTGTTTTTTCTAAATCAGCGACTTTATTAAGCTTGGTCGAAATTTCGGGTGTAGATTTTTTAGTCATGCGAATAGGAGGAATACGGATTTCATCGCCAATATTCAATTTATATTCAGGCTTAATCCGCTTTTTGTTAACACGAACTTCGCCCTTTCTTAAAATGCGGTAAATCATACTTTTTGGTACACCCTTTAAATAGGTGATTAAAAAGTTATCAATACGCTGCGTCGCATTTTCCTCTGAAATGGTAACAAATGAGACTTGCAATTTTATTTCTGAAACAGTTGCGTCCATAAGAAATGATTAATCCACCATCAATAAATAAAGTCGTTTACATTATAAAAAAATAAACTACACTATCGTATTAAAATAATAAGATAGATTATATTCAATATAATTGAAGAAAGATTATAGCGGAATATGGAGGAATAAAATAGTATGTTATCCCTACTGAACCAATACTCACAAAGCCGATTCGCTTGGTTCTTATTGCTCTTTTCCACTCTTGCTTTTGAAATAACTGCGCTTTATTTTCAACATGGTTTAGGGTTGGCACCTTGTACACTCTGTATTTATCAGCGTTGCGCCATATTAGGCATCATGCTAGCTAGTATAGTAGGACTCATTGCTCCTCGTCAGATTATTGTTCGATTAATAAGTATTTTTATTTGGCTTTTTAGTGCCTATAAAGGCTTTTGTGTAGCAGCATTCCATGCTCATTTACAATTCGAACCTAATTTAAGTGATACTTGTGCAATTAAAGTCCAGTTCCCAGCTTGGTTACCTTTAGATGTATTGATCCCTAACATGTTTAATGCTTATGGTTCTTGTGCCGATAAAATTTGGACATTTTTAACCATCGAAATGTCACAATGGATGATTATTATTTTTGCGTGCTATCTTTTTGTTGGTTTAGGCGTGTTAATCTCACAGGTCTTCCCATCGCCCAGAGGTTCAATCTGGAGTAAGAAGTAACTTTATTTATAACACTGGCACTTTTTGTTGAGTTTGTTAGAATGTGTGGCAATTTTATTTTACAAATTGTCACATAAATGCTTTTGGAATATCACCCGCCTATTGAACCTTGGCTATCTATTTTGTATCAAGACGACCATATTGTGGTTGTAAATAAACAACCTGGTATTTTATCGGTTTCAGGCAATAAACCCCAATTTATAGATAGTATTATTCATCGATTACAGCAAAAATATAGCTACGTCGAATCCGTTCATCGGTTAGATATGGCAACCAGTGGTATTATGGTTGCCGCACTGTCTAAATTAGCCGATCGAGAAATAAAAAAACAGTTTCGAGAACGGATCCCTAAAAAAATCTATATTGCTGTTGTACATGGACATATTCAAAATGACACTGGTTGTGTCGAATTACCTTTAATTTGTGATTGGCCTAATCGCCCAAGGCAAATGGTCGATTTAGAAAATGGCAAACATGCGCTAACTGAATATCAGGTGATTTCACGTAATTCTGATAATACAACACGAATCAAATTATTGCCTTTTACAGGGCGATCGCATCAATTACGTGTTCATATGCAAGCCATTGGCCATCCGATTTTAGGCGATAAATTTTATGCGCATCCCGAAGCGTTTGCCATGTCTAAAAGACTGCTATTACATGCGCAATTACTCACGATTAATCATCCCAAAACCGGCGAAAGTATGACATTTAGTTGTGAGCCTGATTTTTAAAGAGTAAATACAAAATTAGCAATCATTATAGAATAATCTGCTCATGCCAATAACAGATAAGCAATTGCTATTAAGGAAATTAAAATGAAAAAAATTGTTTTAGCTACAAATAATCAAGGCAAAGTTAATGAATTGCAAAAATTACTCGCTGATGCAGGTTTTGATATTATTGCACAAAGCCAATTTAATGTACCAGATGCCGATGAAACAGGTTTAACCTTTATTGAAAATGCAATTTTAAAAGCGAGACATACCGCAAAATTAACTGGGCTACCTGCCATTGCCGATGACTCAGGCTTAGCGGTAAATTCACTTGGTGGTGCGCCTGGTATCTATTCTGCTCGTTATGCGGGTGAACATGGTAATGACAAAAGCAATAATCAAAAGTTACTCAAGGCATTACAAAACTTCCCAAAAGAAAAGCGCACCGCTTACTTTTATTGTGCGCTGGTTTTTATGCGACACGAAAACGACCCAACACCAATCATCTGTTTAGGTAAATGGAATGGTTTAATCTTAAATGAAGAGCAAGGAGATGGAGGATTTGGTTACGATCCACTTTTTTATGTACCAGAATTAGGTTGCACCGCAGCGCAGCTGACTAAAGAACAGAAAAGCCAAATATCACATCGGGGTCAAGCTCTTAAACAATTAATTGCAAAAATTAAAATTGATTATTAATTGTTAACAATATTATTTATACTCGAAATTGTATATAAAGAAATAAACAGTATATAATTAATGCATCAATAATATTGGAGTTAATATTGTGATTCTAATGATAGTAAGTGGTCGCTCCGGATCTGGCAAATCAATTGCTCTACGAGCACTAGAAGATATGGGATTTTATTGTGTTGATAATATTCCCGTTGTTTTATTACCTCAATTAGCCAACTCATTAAAAGACAATAATCCCCCGGTTGCCATTAGCATCGATATTCGAAATTTACCAGAGCAATTTGATTTCAATAACGATATCTTTCAACACTTACCCCAATCTGTTACACCAGAGATTATTTTCTTTGATTGCAGCCGTAATACTTTAATTCGACGCTATAGTGAAACAAGGCGAATTCACCCATTAACCAATCAACGATATTCTCTTGAAGAAGCAATCGACCTTGAAGAAAAATATCTAGAGCCGTTAAAGTCGCACGCAAGCCTAGTTATAAACACCGATGATCTTTCTGTTCATGAACTATCTGACATATTAAGATCGCGTATTTTAGGTAAAAAAGAACGCGAATTAACCATTATTTTTGAATCATTTGGTTTTAAACATGGTCTACCAGTTGATGCTGATTTTGTGTTTGATGTCAGGTTTTTACCTAATCCACATTGGGATGTCAGTTTGCGTCCGCTAACAGGTTTAGACGAACCAGTAAAAGCATATTTATTAAAACACAATGAAGTATCCAATTTTATCTACCAAACCGCCAATTACTTAAATCAATGGCTACCTTTATTAGAAAAGAACAACCGTAGTTATTTAACCATTGCCATTGGATGTACAGGTGGTCAGCACCGTTCTGTCTTTATTGCTGAACAGTTAGCTACATTTTTTAAAGCACAGAATAAACAAGTACAAATTCGCCATCGAACTTTAGAAAAAAAATAACGGCTATTCCTCAATAACATTAAAGTTTGATATTTCTTCAATTCGTTTTTTACATCTTTCAAAAATATCTTTTAATGTCATTTTATGTTTAACCGGTGCTGGTATTGGCGTAATCAATTGACTAATTTTGGTTAATTCAATATCCACAGGTAAATTGGCCAGCTTTGTTTTTAACACACTAACCGTTTGAGGATGCGGATGACCAATAGCAATGGCCACGCCATTCTTGCGTGCCAGTTTTATAGCCAAATCAAATTGCTTGCTAATCGCACTTTCTTTTTGCAGATCATCTAAAAATACATCACGCGTTAATACTGGGATATTATAATCACTAGCGGCTTTTTTTACTTGAGTCTTACCAATAGTTACGCTATCTAAGAAAAACATCGAATAATGGCTTAATGCTTTCATAACATGTGTCATACCAGTAAGATTTGATGTCATCAAACTACCCATATGATTATTAACGCCGATGGCATGAGGCACACGCTCAACCGCATTATCTATAATCGTTTTTATCTCACTCCCACTCATATAAGGGAATAATGTATCTTTTTCTAACGGTTGTTTGTTAATAGGCGCCATCGGCAGGTGAATGATGACATCATTACCATGTTCATATGCCATAGTAGCAATGCGCTTGGCATTCGGCGAATGGGGTAAAACCGCAATAGTAATATTGGGTGAAATAGCAATAATTTGCTCTTCATTATGTTGGCGATACCCAAAATCATCAATGACTAGTGCAAGTTTCGCTGCCCATGCATAGTGGGTATTTAGTGCTAATAGACTTATAACAAGCATGTTTATAAAATGCATTATTTCAACCACCCTCTAGGATCAAGCGCCTTACCATCACGGCGAATTTCAAAATATAAAGCGGGTATGGTTTGCCCTCCACTTGAACCAACCAGAGCAATAGGTTGCCCACTGTGAATTTTATCGCCCACCTCAACCAACATGCGTTGATTATAGCCATATAAACTCATATCCCCTTTACCATGCTCAAGCGCAACAACAAAACCATAGCCTTGTAACCAACTTGCCAATATAACTCGACCATCAGCAATGGCCTTAACTTGAGTGCCATCTTTAGCATTAATCACCATTCCTTTCCAATAAAGTTCACCTTGAAGCAATTCGCCAAATCGATGTGCAACACTACCATTCACAGGCCAACTAAACTGATGATGCGGTTTGCCAATACCACTTACACGAGCCATTAAAGCCCGTTCATGAGTATTAAGGGCATAACTTGTATTTTTTTGCTTTTCTTTAATATGTTTTGCTTGCCTTGCTTCTTCTTCTGCTATGCGTCGACTTTCCCTTTCTGCTTGGGCAATTTTGGCTTGTAATTTGGCTTCATTGTTACGCAAATCAGCTAATTTTTGTTGATTTGCTTGCATTGATGATTCAAGAGCGGTTATCGTTTTTTGGCGATTTTGGCGATTTTTTTCAAGCTCAGTTTGCTGTTCTTTTTGTTTTTTTTGTAATGTTGTATGCGAATCTTGCTTTTTTTGTAGCTCAACTCTCTTTTCATTCAATTGTATTTGTGTATCTTCAAGATCGTGAATTTGTTGTTGGCGCGCTTGGTTAATGTAACCGTAATAAGTGATTATTCGATCATTACGTTCACTTTTCTCTCCCGAAAAAATTAGATCAAACCCTGTTGTATTGCCTAGTTTAAATGCACTTTCGAGTTGTTTTGACAACACGGCTCGTTGCTGTTTTTGTTTTATAGTTAATATATCAATTTGTTTAACTAAATTATTGATTTCTTGCTTGAGTTTTCTAAGTGATAAATTATTTTTTTCAATCGAGGTTAAAAGCTTAGCAATTTCTGTTTCTTGCTGTTTAAGGTCATTAACTAGTTCGGTACGTTCTTTTTTTTGCTGCGCTAAACGCTTTTCTTGTGCTGCAATAGAACGACGTAAGGATTGAAGCTGCTGATTATCATCAGCATACACAAAATTAACCTTCATTAATCCAACAATAACAATAACAACAATTTTTTGACAAATAGACATGGCGTTGTATTTATAATTTGTAACCAAGCAATAATAATTGTTGTCACTATACCGATAAATAGGTAAAGATGCAAAATGAAAACCGCAACCCAGTGGGTGTAATTTTGTATTTTGTCGGCACATTCCGACGCAGTAAAAAAACAGTCATATTAATCTTTAGGTATTATAAAAAATTGCTTTATTTTCTCCGTAAAAATCATTCAGATATCAAATTGATTTTATTTAAGTTTTTATTTTTTGTTTTTAAGCGAAATCAAGTAGTTATTCCATATTAGACAGATTAATTAAGAGCATTGTAATTATATAGTTCTAAACATATAAACTAAATTAGGCAATATATTAAACAGAGTATAATTAGACATTTCACAAGTATTGATAAAAAGTATAATATATAGCACTGTTTAAATTATCGAAATATCAATTCAACCATAAAGATAACATCATGCAAAAGTTTAATGTCAAAACCTTTCAGGGGTTAATTCTTACGTTACAAGATTACTGGGCTAATCAGGGTTGCAGTGTGATTCAGCCTTTAGATATGGAAGTTGGCGCGGGCACTTCTCATCCTATGACCTGTTTACGCGCACTGGGGCCAGAACCAATTAATGCTGCTTATGTTCAACCCTCACGCCGCCCAACGGATGGTCGCTATGGCGAAAATCCAAATAGGTTACAACATTATTACCAATTTCAAGTTATCTTAAAACCTTCTCCTGATAATATCCAAGAGCTGTATTTAGGCTCGTTAAAACAGTTAGGACTTGATCCCACTGTTAATGATATTCGTTTTGTTGAAGACAATTGGGAAAACCCAACACTTGGTGCATGGGGGCTAGGTTGGGAAGTTTGGTTAAATGGGATGGAAGTAACCCAATTTACTTACTTTCAACAAGTCGGGGGGCTTGAATGTAATCCTGTTACCGGTGAAATTACTTATGGACTTGAACGTTTAGCGATGTATATTCAAGGCGTCGATAGCGTTTATGATTTAGTTTGGAGTGATGGTGCATTTGGTAAAACGACTTATGGCGATGTGTTTCATCAAAACGAAGTTGAGCAATCCACTTATAATTTTGAATATGCGAATGTTGAATTTTTATTTTATTGTTTTGAGCAACACGAAAAAGAAGCAAAATTTTTGCTTGAGTTAGAAAAACCACTTCCACTACCAGCTTATGAACGTATTTTAAAAGCCGCCCACTGTTTTAATTTACTTGATGCACGAAAAGCGATTTCAGTGACAGAGCGACAACGTTATATTTTACGCATCAGAACCTTAACCAAAATGGTGGCGGAAGCCTATTACGCATCACGTGAAGCACTCGGATTTCCTATGTGCCAAAATTCACGATCTAACAAAAGTGCATCAAAGTAGGAATTAACAGATTATGCAAAAAACATTTTTAGTGGAAATCGGTACTGAAGAGTTACCCCCAAAATCACTCCGCACTTTAGCAGAAAGCTTTGCGGCTAATTTTATACAGCAACTTGATAATGCCAGTTTAGAACATGGTGAAGTGCTTTGGTATGCATCTCCCCGCCGTTTAGCGTTAAAAGTCTTAAATTTGAATGATACACAACCCGATAGCCAAATAGTTAAACGTGGTCCTGCGGTCAGTGCGGCATTTGATGCCAATGGTAATGCAACTAAAGCTGCCGAAGGTTGGGCGCGAGGATGTGGTATTACCGTTGATCAAGCTGAGCGTATAAAAACAGATAAAGGCGAATGGCTTTCTTATACTCACAATCAAAAAGGTCAACCAGTAGTTAATCTTTTATGTGATATGGTTAAAACGGCATTAAGCAAATTACCTATCCCTAAACCAATGCGTTGGGCAGCTCGTCAAGTCGAATTTATTCGTCCATGCCATACGGTCACCATGTTGTATGGTGATGAGCTGGTGCCTGGTACCATTTTAGATATTGAGTCAAACCGCGTTATTCGTGGTCACCGTTTTATGGGAGAACAAGAGTTCACTATCGATAATGCCGATCAGTATCCTGAAACTTTGGAACAGCGTGGTAAAGTGATTGCTGATTATGACAAGCGAAAAGCCATGATTAAGCAACAAGCCGAAAGCGAAGCGGCTAAACTGAATGGCAAAGCTGATTTAACTGATACCCTACTTGAAGAAGTTTGTTCTCTCGTTGAGTGGCCTGTTGTGTTAACGGCTAAATTTGAAGAACGATTTTTAGAGGTTCCTGCTGAATCATTGGTTTATACCATGAAAGGCGATCAAAAATACTTTCCTGTTTATGATAAACAAGGCAAATTATTACCAAACTTTATTTTTGTAGCGAATATTGAGTCAAAAGATCCACAAGTCGTGATTTCGGGTAATGAAAAAGTGGTTCGCCCACGCCTTGCTGATGCTGAATTCTTTTATCAAACTGATTTAAAACAACGTTTAGAAGATCGTTTGCCTCGCCTTGATACGGTATTATTCCAACAACAATTGGGTACAGTTAAAGATAAATCACTTCGTATTGAAGCCTTATCTGGTTTTATTGCTGAACATATAGGTACCAATATTGAGCAAGCTAAACGAGCGGGTAAGTTGACTAAATGTGATTTAGTGACTAATACTGTTTTTGAGTTTCCTGAAACGCAAGGCATTATGGGGCGTTATTTGGCACTTAAAGATGGCGAAAGCAGTGAAGTTGCAACCGCTATTGAAGAACAATATAAACCGCGTTTTGCCGGTGATGAATTACCGAGTACGGCTGTGTCTTGTGCGGTTTCTATCGCTGAAAAAATGGATACTCTAGCTGGTATTTTTGGCATTGGTCAGCATCCTAAAGGTGATAAAGATCCTTTTGCATTGCGACGTGCTGCGATTGGTATTTTACGAATTATTGTCGAAAAGGTATTACCTTTAGATCTTGTTGAATTAGCCAATTATGCCGCATCGTTATATGGCGAAAAACTGAATAATAAAAATGTAGTTGAGGATATTGTTAATTTTATGCAAGGTCGTTTCCGCGCTTGGTATCAAGAACAAGGCTTTGCCATTGATACTATTCAAGCAGTTTTAGCGCTTAATCCAACAAAACCGGCTGATTTTGATGCGCGCATTAAAGCAGTCACTCACTTTAGAACCTTGCCAGAATCTTCATCATTAGCAGAGGCTAACAAACGGGTGTCAAATATCTTGTCTAAAGCCGAGATTGCTATTCCAGAGCAGATCAATGTAGCCTTGCTAGAAGCAGGCGCTGAAGGAGAATTAGCTAAAAAATTAGCAATTTTAACTGATAAACTTTCACCTTATTTTAGTGAAGGTCGTTATCAAGATGCGTTAGTTGAATTATCGTCACTAAAAGAAACGGTGAATGCGTTTTTTGATTCTGTCATGGTTATGGTTGACAACGAACAGATTAAACTTAATCGATTAGCACTTTTGAAAAAACTGCAAAACTTATTTTTGAAAGTGGCTGATATTTCGCTACTACAATCATAATTTATATTTAATCATAACAATTAGCGGTAACTTATCCGTTACCGCTAATAAGGCAACGATACAAATATGCAAACAACATTATCTTTTTCTTTGATTTTTAATCAATCCATTAATTTTATTCGAAATCGGTTCTGGCAAATAGCTATAGTCAGTTTGGTGCTGAGTTTAATTACCACAATGATTTATAACAATTTATATGATAAACAAGCGCTTATCCAATTAACTCAAACAGCAAATCCAAAAGCAACACTATCATATTTACTAAAACCTTTCATGATTTTTAGTTTACTATCTCTCATAATAAAATCTATAGTGCTTGCAGTTATATATAACTTTTCTATCAATGATAAATTCAATATAAATTTAATATTATTTAGAATGTTACCGAATGTCTTAAATATAGTTGCTTTTAATGTTGTTTATATAGCCATATCTATTGTGGGCTTTATATTTGCAGCATTGATATTTATCGTTTTAGGTTTCATTTTTCCCAAAAATCTGGTGGTTTTTTTATTTATTGCAATAGCACTTATCTATTCAATTGTTTTAACAACAATTTATTATTATTTTGTTGGTTCCATTATTCAACCGACAGTGAAACCTTTTTTTCAGAAATTTGCTGAAAGCCATAAATATGCACTATCTTATTGGAAATTAGCAGTCCCAATGGTTTTAATCTATTATCTTATCTTAATTGTGATACCGCCAACTTTAAATGCTATTTGTGGTGATAATATTTTATCAACGATTGTTAGCACAACGTTATCATTGTTCTTTGATATTTTTACTATGTGCTTCTTTTATCGTCTTAATATCCTATCGAAAAATAATGAGACAGTATTTAATACGCATGAATAAGATAAAAATTATAATTTAATTATTTAAAAAAGCACAATTTCATCATTACCCTATTAACTTAAGTTAATAGGGGCTCTAAAATTCAAAAATCACTTAATATTATTTCTATCTATTGGATAACGGCTATGACACCAGCTATTAATTTACTTAAGAAGTTAAAAACCAAATTTAACATCCACCAATATAAACACGATCCAAACCAAACTAACTATGGGCAAGAAGCGGTTGATAAACTTGATCCCAGTTTAAATGTCACCGCAGCACAGGTATTTAAAACTCTAGTTGTGAGTTTAAATGGTAATAATAAAACGTTAGCGGTTTGCGTATTGCCTGTCGATAGTCATTTGGATCTTAAAAAAGTAGCAAAAGCATTAAACTGCAAAAAAATAGATTTAGCTGATCCTAATTTAGCCCAAAGAGTAACTGGTTATTTAGTGGGGGGAATTAGTCCACTAGGTCAAAAGCAACAACTATCTACAATTATTGATCTAAGTGCAAATCAGCACTCAACAATATTTATATCAGGCGGCAGGAGAGGAGTAGAAATCGAAATCACGCCTCAAGATTTAGCTAATATATTACAAGCCAAATTGACTGAAATAATCGCTTAAAATTATTAGTAGCATGATTCTTAATTGAGATGCAATGTTATAAATAGGATAGAAAAAAGAAGTACTGTTTTTCTAAAGTACTTTATTCTTTAGGGCAATGATAAGGTCACAAGACTATGCCTTATGCCCTTTTCCCTATGCCCTATGTAACCTACAGCCATGGCCTTAAAATAATGTCCATCAATAAAATCGACAGAAAGAAAAAAGCAACTATTTGATTGCTTCTTTTAAACTTTTACCTGATACGAATGCAGGTACTTTGCTTGCAGCAATTTTAATTTCTTTACCCGTTTTAGGGTTACGGCCAGTACGTTCCTTACGAGCATTAACCTTAAATGTACCAAAGCCAACTAATTGGACTGGTTCACCCGCTTTTAATGATTCAGTAATAGCAGCTAATGTAGCTTCCAATGCTGTTTTAGCAGCGACCTTAGTAATATCAGCTTTGCTAGCAATAGCGTCAATAAGTTCTGTTTTATTCATGGGTATATCCTTACATATTATTTTATTGTTAATGTTAACATCATAAATGAAGCTAAAACTCAAAATTTCAGCTTCGCTACTGTGAAAAGTTTATATTACATGTTAATAAATGTAGTCTATATTTGTCTAATATTAAAGAAAAATTTAATAAAAAATAAAAAAATTACACTTCAAAAGCCCTAACCGCTCAAAAAAACACCAATATTACTTATTCCCTCTGCTCGAATTTCAGCTTTTAATCCTTTTATCAATTCAATCATTTCATTATTTTGATCACGTAATAATCGGAATAATTCCCACTGTAAATCAAATTCATCAATGACACTGGGTAAATTTTGCTGTTCATCTTCTGAAAGGGTAACATTTGTTTTGGTCATTTCAAATTCAGCAACAGTCGTTGCTGATATACTACTAACTTTAGCGGTATGTTCGGCTATTTCACCACTCAAATAAGAGTGTAAAACTTCACCTAGCGCCTGGCAAGCATCAATAGCTGGGTAAACCATATATGGACTATCTTCAGTGACAATCGGAATTATTGCTTCTAATTTTTCAAGCTGTAAATCAAAATTGATTTTTACATCTTCAACTAATAATGATTCCCAAACTAAATCTAGTATTTTTTTGTAACTTTTTGCATCGTCGTCATTTTGCTGTTGTTGACAATAAAAAACAAAATTAGGATACATCCGTTCGCACAGGCAAACCATAAATAAACGTTGTTGCCATTGTGGTAACTTTTCTACTCTTAATTGAACAGGATTTTTAATCATGATGAAACCTTTTTGACTGCCGATGTACTGCTTCAATTAGATGCTGTACATGTTCTATGGGTATATCTTGGTGAATACCATGCCCTAAATTAAAAATATGTCCATTGTAATGACCAAATTCACTAAGAACGGCTTCTACATTGGATTCAATTGTTTGTTTTTCTGCATACAAAACGGAAGGATCTAAATTCCCTTGCACCGCAACTTGCCCTTTTTGAGTGATCTGGCTTAAATTCACCGTCCAATCCACCCCCACTGCATCACAGCCTGTGTTGATTATACTATCCAGCCATAATCCTCCCCCTTTAGTAAATAAAGTAACAGGAATATACGAGGTTATCGTTTCACTTTTTTTACCTTGCTTTAATTGCGACAAGATTAATTGCATATAGTCAAGTGAAAATGTTTGATAATTTTGATGACTCAATACACCGCCCCAAGTATCGAAAATCATAATCGATTGCGCTCCAGCTTGGATTTGCGCATTTAAATATAACGCAATACTATTGGCGAGCTTTTCAAGCAGCAGATGCAGTGCTTTTGGTTCACTATAGAGCATCTTTTTGATTTTAGTAAATGCTTTACTACTGCCCCCTTCAATCATGTAGGTCGCTAATGTCCATGGACTCCCCGAAAAACCTATTAATGGCACTTTACTATTGAGTTCTTTTTTCGTTAATCGAATCGCATCCATCACATATTTAAGTGATTGCTCAGGATCGGGGATGGGTAATTGCTCAATATCGGACAGACAAGATATCGATTTTGCAAATTTTGGGCCTTCGCCCGACTCAAAATATAAGCCAAGCCCCATAGCATCAGGAATAGTTAAAATATCAGAAAAGATAATAGCAGCATCAAGATCGAATCGTTGTAATGGCTGTAAAGTGATTTCGCACGCTAATTCTGGTGTTTGGCACATAGTTATAAAATCACCCACTTTTGCCCTCAACTGACGATACTCAGGCAAATAGCGTCCAGCCTGACGCATCATCCAGATCGGAGTGTAGTCTATAGGTAAACATTGTAAGGCACGTAAATAACGGTCATTTTTTAATTGGCTCATATCTTCAGCTCTTTAAGTAAAGACTATATTTTGTCAAAAAATTTCAGGAAAGTATGCGTTTCAGTATAAAAATCACCTAATTAATCTATTAATTGTGATCTAAAGCCTGAGGTTATGATAATGTGTTTTGAGCATAGCGAATTAAAGTCTCAGAAATAGTTTGCATTACACTGCTTTCAGGCGCAAAACGATGCCAATATAGCATACGTCTTTGATATAATCCTTCCGTTAAATTAATCAATTCACCATTTTTTAATTCTTGTTCAACTTGTAACTTTGGTAGCATGCAACAAGCTGAGCCTTGTTTAGCCAATTGCACAAAAGCCTCGGATGAACTGGTAATATGGCAAACTACACTACCAGGGGTAAGGTTAAAGTTTTCTTGCAAAAAGGCCTGATGCATATCATCTAAATGGTCAAACGCAACTGCAGGTGCTTTTAGTAAAGATGACCGAGTCACGCCATGTGGGAAGTACTTTTTAGCAAAATCAGGCGAAGCCACAAAAATATAATCTAATGCACCTAGCAAATCAGATAAACAACCAGGTAAAGGATTGGGTTGAATACTAATTGCTGCAACCACCGTACCTAAACGGAGAAGTTCTAACGTATGTTCTTCATCTTTGACTTGTATATCAAAACGTAAAATATTTTTATCTAAGACGGGTTTTAATGCAGGTAACAGCCATGTCGCTAAAGAATCAGCATTGATTGCAATCGATAATGACAATGGCGTTGTACTTTGTTCATTATCACCCAACCATTGTTGTTCTAATAACTCAACTTGGTGCAATAACCCTAATAGATGTTCGCCTTGCTTAGTGGCTTTTGGTGGAATTGTTCTAACCAACAATTGTTGACCAAAAAAACTCTCTAGTTGCTTAATACGTTGCGATACTGCAGGCTGTGTAATACATAGTTTATCTGCTGCCCGTTCAAATCCTCGTTCTTTTATCACTGCATCTAATGCTTGTAATGCTCTATAATCTGGACGCTTCATAATCTCTTTACTAATGATTTGATCTTTGCTCATTGCTTGAATATTCAAGTTACTTTAATATCGCAATAAATTTTAAACATATCAAACTTTGAGTTGATATATTTTCTTAAAATCCTAATGATTTTTGCTTTCCAATTGGGTACTATGCCATATATTCAATCATTTTGCTTTCAAAATTTTATTTTTTTAAGAAAAATTATCCTCAAAATAGGGTGATATCATGACACAAGACGAATTAAAAAAGGCCGTAGGCTGGGCAGCATTAAAATTTATCAAACCTGATTCTTATGTCGGTGTAGGAACAGGCTCGACGGCAGCGCATTTTATTGATGCGTTAGCCACAATAAAAGATCAGATCAAAGGCACTGTTTCAAGTTCAGAAGCATCCACTCAAAAATTAAAAAGCTATGGCATTCCAGTACTTGATTGTAATGAAGTCGATAGTTTAGATGTTTATGTCGATGGTGCTGATGAAATAAATCATCATTTGCAAATGATTAAAGGCGGCGGTGCAGCTTTAACACGTGAAAAAATTGTTTCAGCCATTGCCAAACAATTTATTTGTATTGTTGATGAATCAAAAGTGGTTGATGTATTAGGTCAATTTCCATTACCTGTTGAAGTGATTCCGATGGCGCGTTCTTATGTTGCTCGCGAACTATTTAAACTAGGTGGTAAACCCATCTATCGTCAAGGTGTAGTTACGGATAATGGTAATGTGATTTTAGATGTCCATGATCTTATCATTGCCAAACCAATGGAATTAGAAAATCGAATCAATAGCATTGCAGGTGTGGTAACGGTGGGATTATTTGCCAATAAAGGCGCTGATGTTGCGCTTGTCGGATGTAGCACGGGTGTAAAAGAACTAAGGTAAAATCATTTACTAAAACAATTTTATAACGGTATATCACAATAAATACCAATTTTGTATACAGAAAGGAAGAGAGGGGAAAATGGTTGTTCAGGCTTTAACCAAAGATGGAAACAAGTTTTTATTACTTGAAGGCGTTCATCCTAGTGCCATTGAAATATTAAAATCAGCTGGTTTTACCAATATTGAATATCATAAAAGCGCATTATCACCAGCAGAGCTGAAACAAGCCCTGCAAGATGTTCGTTTTATTGGTATTCGTTCAAGAACACATTTAACCAAAGATATAATTGATGCAGCCCCCAAGCTTGCAGGGATTGGCTGCTTTTGTATTGGTACTAATCAAGTTGATTTAGATGCTGCAACAGTGAAAGGCATCCCAGTGTTTAATGCGCCATTTTCTAATACACGATCTGTTGCAGAACTGGTGCTAGCTGAAGCAATTTTATTATTGCGCCGCGTGCCTGAAGCGAATGCTAAAGCGCACCAAGGCAAATGGAACAAAATTGCCACGGGTTCGCACGAAGCACGAGGTAAAAATTTAGGTATTATTGGTTATGGACATATTGGTAGTCAATTAAGCATTTTAGCAGAATCACTGGGCATGAATGTCTACTTTTATGATATTGAAACCAGATTACCGTTGGGTAACGCTAAGCAAATGTCATCAATGAATGAATTACTGGCGTTAAGCGATATTGTTTCCATGCATGTCCCAGAAAACGCAACAACAATCAAAATGATCAGCAACAACGAAATTGATGCAATGAAACCAGGCGCAATTTTAATTAATGCTTCACGCGGTAAAGTTATTGACCTTGATGCATTAACTCAAGCACTAAAAGCTAATAAACTCAGCGGAGCAGCTATTGATGTCTTCCCAACAGAACCTGCAAGTAACAGCGAGCCCTTTGAATCACCATTATGTCAATTTGATAACGTGATTATTACACCGCATATTGGTGGCTCAACTAGCGAAGCGCAAGAAAACATTGGGATTGAAGTTGCCACAAAACTCGCAAAATATTCGGATACTGGTGCAACACTTTCGGCGGTTAACTTTCCTGAAGCCTCTTTACCTATTCCAGCTAAAGGTTCAAGTCGCTTTATTAATATACATCATAATCAGCCTGGTGTACTAACTGCTATCAATACTTTATTTGCGGAACAAGGGCTTAATATTTCAGCACAATATTTACAAACCGATCCTAAAATTGGTTATGTTGTAATTGATATTGAGAGAGTTGAACAAGGTAAAGCTGAAGAGTTGTTAATTAAACTCAAAAACGTACCAGGAACGATCCGAGCAAGGCTGTTGTTTTAGTTTTGACAAAATAAACAAATATGTCACTTATCATTTGATCAGTGGCATAATAAATATAACACTAAGTCAGTCACTATATTACTACTATATAGATAGCAAAAATATTGCTATCTAATGCTCTTAATGAGCCATACTAACTTATACAAGTTTTTTAGAAAGTAAAGTAAATTTATTATTACTAAAAGGATGAAATGTACGTCATCTCTTTGTAGTTATTACGTAGATTAAACGATTAACTGAAAAAATAATTAAATTTTCAATATATAAGAAATCTATTTTTCTGGAAATTTTAACAAAATTGACTTTGATCTACTTTCCGCGGCTCTTTACTTTAATCACTTTAATACCGCTTTGAGTTAGCGCATCATAATATCTATCATCTAAATTATCATCAGTGATAATTGTATCGACAGCGATTAAATCACATACTACATTGGGGCTACGTCTTCCAAATTTGGTTGCGTCAGCTAATAGTATTAATTTTGCAGCGGCTTTACTCATAGCGACGCTACCATGGTAACTTTCATTAAAAGTCGTAACACCACCAACTAAATCAACACCATCAGCGCCCATAAATAACATATCAAATGTATAAGACTCAAACGCCGCAATAGCTAACTCATTATTACTATGGAAAGAAGCTGATTTTCTACGAAACGTTCCTCCCGTTAAAATAATGGTTTGATCATTATCATTAGCAACTAACTCATTAACCATATGCAAGCTGTTTGTCATAATCGTTAGATTGTTAAATTTAGCAAGCGTAGGAATCATTTGAGCAACCGTACTTCCTGCATCAAAAATAATTGAGTCACCCTCATGAATTAACTTAGCTGCTTCTTCAGCTATGGCTTTTTTTTGTGCCGTATTGATATAGGTTTTATGATCAATGGCTCTATCGCCAATTTCTCGATTCAGCATAGCTCCACCATAAGTGCGCAAAACTAAACCACTCTCATAAAGTTGAGTGAGATCTTTACGAATAGTAGTTCCTGTTGTTTTAAAATGCTCAGCTAATTCATCTACACTAACTTGCCCATTGCTTTGCAAATATTCTAAAATAGCTGTTTGTCGTTGTTTTACTTTCATGATTAAATCCCATTACCATGATTGGCATACATAATAAACTAACTCACTTTAAAATATATTATTTCAGAATGAAAGGGAATATTTTTCAAAATAAAAGTGAATTATTTTTTATTTGTGGTTAATGCTATTGCCAGTGCACTTTGGCAAGTCGGATCATTTGGGAAAATATTTTCAGGAATAATTTCACAAGCAGGTAAACCATGTAATTGAATAATCGGCTTAGGTAAAGCAAAAACGGTGATTCCTTTCATTAATATTGAATCAATTACGACCTTATTTTTATCTAATGAAATCGCAATTAATACTCTTGGTTTAAATCGTTTACTTTTACTACGACCAACACCTAAGTAAGTACCTTTTTTCATGGTTAAGAAAGCTTGATTAAAACGACGAATTTGAAACCAACTAAAAATAATTTGGGTACACCATGCAATTAGAGCAATAGCAATTAAAGTGGTGGTCATATTTGTGGTTTCCCCATTTAGTTTAAGTTAGAATAAAATCAAAAGTGCAATAAGTTTTCGATCAACTTTTGCACTTTATTTTAGCTAGAACATCACTTGTCCGCCAGTAATATTGATTGATTGCCCTGTACAATAAGATGCTTTATCGCTTGCATAAAATAACAATACATTAAGCACATCTTGATAATCACAACCGCGTTTGAGTGGTACTTTATCAATATAAACTTGCTCAACTTGATTTTCTGGAATACCTAATTTTTTAGCGTATTGTGGTATTAGGGATTGAAACATTGGTGATTTCAATAAATTACCCAACATTAATGAATTTACGGTAATACCGTACTCGGCAAGATCAAGTGCAAGCGATTGGGTTAGTCCAATACCACCAAATTTAGCGGCGCTGTAACCAGAATTATGTTTACTACCCACTTTACCTGATTTGGAGTTAATTTGAATAATTCGCCCATGAATTTTGTATTTTACCATTAATTTAGCAAACTCACGCGCACATAAAAAATAGCCGGTAAGGTTTACATTGACCGATAATTGAAAATCGTTTAATGCAAAATTAGTAATAGGTGCTGCTCGCGCAATACCTGCGCTATAGACCATTAAATCAACGCGTTTGAAAGCATCATCGACATCTTGGGCAAGTTTAATTACACTGTTTTCATTTGTTGCATCAACACCAAATCCTTTTGCTGTACCTTCGCCATGTTTTTGGTTAATTTCCTCTGCGACTTTATTCGCATTAGCAATATTTAAATCAGCAACAACAACTTTATAACCAGCATCCGCTATACCTTTGCATAAAAATTCACCTAACGTTTGACCACCACCAATAACAACTGTTACTTGTTTCATTTTTATGTTCCTTAATCGTTTACAATTCTAATTTCATCACCTACAAAAAGCTGAGTCGGAATTTCACCTTCTACGTGAACAGCTCCTGGTAATTCAGCTTGGCTATTACCATCAAACTTTAATGTGATATGTCCCAATTCTCGAAAATTAACACTACCTACATCACCTACCGCAGTAATTTTATAAATATGTTTACCTAATTGAATGATCTGTCCGGCTTGCAAATCTTGCTTCAAATCATCATGACTGTGAATAAAACAGTAATCAGATAAATCTACAGGTGCGCCGTTTTTAAATAGGATCAACATACCGTCAGCTAATGCTTCTTGGGCAAACTCACCAATTTGTTTTATTTTTGAACTATAGATAACATTTGACATGATTAACCTTCTTATTTTTTTACATTTGATATAAGTCTTTTCATTTCTACCGGTTGCTTAAGATGGGATGGATGGATGGATGTATCTCCCCCCCATCTTTAAAATCATTTACTGATATATAAATAACGAAACGGCCCAGGCAATTAATACTGTTGGTGCGCCAGTTAAAAAGCGACTAACCAACACTGATGGCACCCCTATTCTCACCGTCTCTTGTTTAGCTTCAGCAAGTGATAAACCAACAGGAATAAAATCACATGCAGCTTGTGCATTAATTGCAAACAATGCTGGCAATGCTAAATGAGGAGGAATATTTCCAAGTCCAATTTGCACACCAACTAAAGTACCAATAACTTGAGCAATAACCGCTCCAGGACCTAAAAACGGAGACAACAATGGGAAGGAGCAGATCAAGGCTAATATAATAAGACCAACTGGATTGTTTGCTAGCGGAACAAGTCCATGCGCAATAAAGTTACCTAATCCAGAAGCAATAATGATCCCTATTAGTGCCGATACAAACGCCATAAAAGGAAGTATTGTTTTAAATACTGTATCAATAGTATCACGACCAGCCTGAAAGAAAATTGCAACACCAGATCCCATACCAATACCAATTTTTGCTAATAATCCATCGCTCTGTTCAGTGATTTTCTTACTGCTATCATATTTCTTAAATTCAGATGTTTTATTATCTATTTGTGGCTCTTCGACTACTGGTGGCGTTTCGCTTAAAACTTCACCGCATTTTTCTATCAACTTAATATTGTGAGGTTTTACCCCTGAAACATAGATGTCCTCGATGATATATTGAGCAAGTGGCCCAGATTTACCTGTTGCATGAATATTAACTGTTGGAACGCGTTTTTTTGGGTAAATACCACAACGTAATGTTCCACCACAGTCAATAACAGCTACACCTATTTCTTCTTTAGGCGGCTCACCCTCTTTGAAACCATCAATGGCTTGCCATCCAGTTAATTCCAACAGTGTATCAACTATCGCTGGACGAGTACCTGCAGCAATATAAACAATTTTTTTTCCTGCAATGACGGGAAGTTCCAAGGGTCCACCCCAACCAGATTCACCTTTTTCAATATGAATAAATTTAGGCATTTTTTATATTCCTTAACATGGTTATAAATGAACTTTTTTTTCTAATTTAATATCCATTTTTCTTTCAAAAATAGCGGTACAAAAGTCAGTAATCCAACCTCTAAAGAAGTTAGTACCTAAACCGACAAGAAAATAGCTCACAGCAAGAGGACCTAAAGGTAAATTTAATGTAGTTAAACCAGCAGCTATCCCCAAATAAACAAAAAGCTCTCCAGGATTAACGTGTGGAAATAATCCATTCATTGAATGACAACTATAAGAAGCCGCCGCATAATAACTTGGTTTGTAAAACTCCGGCATAAATCGACCTAAACTTAATGTCATTGGATTACAAAAAACAAAAGTCCCAATGAGCGGTAATAGCATGTATCTAGAAATTGGATTACCCGCACAAGCTTGCGCTAAATGCTCAATCCTTTCTTGCCCTATAAATTTAATTACTGCATTCATCACTACAAGTAATGAAATTAATAACGGCAAAATGCTAGTTACCATACCCACAAATACTTTGCCTCCCTCTTGGAATAAACCAATAAACCACTCGGCACCAAATGAAATAGAATCAATCATATTGTCTCCTATTGAGTTAAATTTCATGAAAAATAGTATCAAGTCTAAAAACTAAAATCTTTTAAGATGATCACAGTTTGAAATATTTTGTTTTATTTTGAAAGATAAAATTTCAAATGAATAGGAAAAAGAAAGAAATAAAACAAAGAACCATAGGTTTCTAAAATAACAATGATAGTAAAAAATTAATGTTTTTTATTGGACATTAACATTAAGTTGGCGTAATTTTGTCAATACGGTTATTTATTATTCAATTTAAGGAGAATATATCATGGCTAAAAGTACGACTTCTGCTAAAAAACTACAACAAGCAGCAATTTTGTTTCCTACTGATTTAGGTCAAAAGGCATCAAAAGATATTTCTGGAGCAATGAATTCTGTTTTAGCAGATGTATTTGCTTTATATTTAAAAACCAAAAACTTTCATTGGCACGTTAGTGGTCCCCATTTTCGTGATTACCACTTAATGCTAGATGATCATGGTGAAGAGCTATTTGCAATGACAGATCCAATTGCTGAACGTGTCCGCAAATTAGGTGGTACAACACTACGTTCAATTGGACACATTGCTAAATTACAAAGCATTTCGGATAATGATGCTGATTTTGTTGAACCTTCTGATATGCTAGCCGAGCTTTGCCAAGATAATGTAAGACTAACAGAGCGTATGCGTGTAGCCCATGATATTTGTGGTAAATACAATGACACCGCAACTGCAAGTTTAATTGAAGAATGGATAGATCAAACTGAAAAACGGGCATGGTTCTTATTTGAAGCCGGTCGAAAAGTTGACTCATCAGGACATTAATAAATCATTATTAATGACAATAAAATAAGAGGCATAAACAATGCCTTTTATTTAACATAAGTGGAGATTTAAGATGAGTAAAAGAATTGCTGTACTGGTCGGGAGTTTACGTAAAGACTCTTATAACTTAAAAGTGGCAAAAGTTTTTCAGAAAATTGCACCACCATCACTTTCATTACAAATCATCCAAATTGGGGATTTACCTTTATATAATGAAGATATTGATAATGATACCCCACCTGCCTGTTATACTCGTTTCCGCAAAGAAATAGCCGATTGTCAGGGTGTTATTTTTGTGACGCCAGAATATAATCGTGGCGTTCCTGCGGTTATCAAAAATGCGATAGATGTTGGTTCGCGCCCTTATGGTAAGAGCATATGGTCAGAAAAACCGGCTGCAATTATTTCTGTTTCGCAAGGTGCAATTGGTGGGTTTGGTGCAAATCATCAATTACGCCAATCTTTAGTATTTCTTGATATGCCAACATTACAACAACCAGAAGCTTATTTTGGTGGTGTTAGCGCTGCTTTTGATAAGCAAAACAATATTACTGAAAAGAGTAAAGAGTTTTTGTCATTATTTATTAATACTTATGCTACTTGGGTTGAAAAATTAAGTTAATTGATATAAATTTCCACATTCACAGCCAAAAATAATTGGCTGTGCATCTGATTCAATTAGTCTTTTATATTCCTCTGTGATGAAAATATTAATACCAACAAGTGAACAAGAATTATTGTATCGTGCTCAGTTAGTTGCAGGCTATTCTTTTGGTGAGATAGCTGAGTATTTAAACATTCCTATACCAGCTAACTTAAACAAACAAAAAGGTTGGGTGGGTAACCTTATTGAAAATTTTTTAGGTGCAAATGCTGGAAGTAAAGCTGAGCAAGATTTTGCTAACCTTGGTATAGAACTAAAAACCATTCCTGTTGATAAACAAGGTAAACCATTAGAAACCACCTTTGTCAGTGTTACACCCTTAATGGCTAATCATGGCGTTATTTGGGAAACAAGCCATGTCAAATATAAACTTTCCAAAGTACTGTGGATTCCAATCGAAGGGCAAAGAACCATTCCGTTAGTCGAGCGAAAAGTTGGGCTCCCTATTTTATGGACGCCAACTCCTGAACAAGAACAGCAGCTTAAACAAGATTGGCAAGAATTGATGGATATGATAGCTCTAGGGCAAGTTGAAAAAATTACAGCTCGATATGGCACTTATCTACAAATTAGGCCGAAAGCAGCCAATGGAAAAGCACTCACCGAAGCAATTGGTGAAAATGGTCAAATTATTTTAACGCGCCCACGTGGGTTTTATTTAAAAAAAACATTTACGATGCAAATTTTACAAGCTTCAATAAGTTAATTACTTTAATGACAACAAAATATTTTATCATTGAGAAATAGTAAAGTTTTTGGCAATAAATCACGATACCTTTCTAAAAATAAAGAACTTCTTTCTGCTCATTTTACAAAAAATCCAATCTACATCACATTTCTTCACATTGGTGATTTACTTTGAGAAAGTGTGAATATAAAGTTAAATTAACATTTGTGATTTAAATAGAGAATTTGTGAGAGGTGCTAAATGAATATTATTTTGGCTGGACACGGAAAAATTGCCTATGAAATGAAAAATAGTATTGAGATGATTGCGGGACAATACTCTAATTTATATGCGATAACTTTTGAACCAGGGGATAGCATTGATAACCTAAAAGATAAATATCTAAAAATTATTAACCAATCAGAATCCAAACAGTTCATTATTATCACTGATATATTTTCTGGTAGTCCTTATAACGCAGCCTCCATTCTAGCCATGCAGTTAGGTAATATCGAAATAATTAGCGGCTTATCTCTACCACTTTGCTTAGAGTTATTAAATCTTGATTTGTCTTTAATTAATATTGAAAACGCCTATGAACAACTTAACGAAGTTAAATTGGATTTTATTAAATCTTTCAAATCACTATCTAAAAATATATCTACAGATGAGGAGTTATAAATGATCATAAATTTAGTTCGTATCGATGACCGATTGATTCATGGTCAAGTTACCACCGTTTGGACAAAAGAAGCCAAAGCAGAAAGAATTATCATTGTGAGTGATGAGGTTGCTAATGATCAAATTCGTTCAGCACTAGTTAAACAGGCAGCTCCTCCTGGAATTAAAGTGTCTGTGGTTAGTATTGATAAAGCCGCTGCGGTCTATAAAAATCCTAAATATGAAAATGATACTGTTTTTTATCTTTTCACCAATCCAACCGATGTCTTGCGATTAGTCAATGCAGACGTTCCTATTAAAGAGGTTAATATTGGAGGAATGTCGTTTAAAGAGGGAAAAAAACAAATTACCAAAGCGGTTTCCGTCGACGAAAATGACATATCTGCATTCAAAAAAATGCATGAGATGGGTATCAATCTATGTTTAAAAGCCGTTATTACCGATCCGAATGTTGATTTTATTAAATTTCTTTAACCAGGTTATTCAAATTAACTAACATAATAAATGGTAGGAGGAAAACATGGACATTTCAATACTGCAAATCATGTTCATATTTATTTTCTCGTGTATCGCAGGAATGGGAAGCGTACTTGATGAGTTTCAAACACATCGTCCATTGATTGCATGTACCGTAATTGGCCTAATATTAGGAGATATAAAAACAGGTATCATTTTAGGTGGTACGCTTGAGCTAATCGCATTGGGTTGGATGAATATTGGGTCCGCACAATCTCCCGATTCTGCGTTGGCAAGTGTGATATCAACAATCTTAGTTGTTATAGGACAGCAAGATATCCAAACAGGGATAGCCATAGCACTTCCTGTTGCCGCGGCAGGGCAAATATTAACCGTTTTTGCAAGAACTATCACGGTAATTTTTCAGCATGAAGCAGATAAAGCAGCAGACAAAGTTCAATTCCGAAAGATTGAATTACTCCATTTTAGTGCTCTTTTTGTACAAGCATTAAGAGTTTCTATCCCTGCCACTCTCGTTGCCATTTATGTTAATGCAAATACTGTGCAATCCCTATTAAACATGTTACCCGATATTGTCACTGGTGGGCTTGCTGTTGCTGGTGGATTTATCGTTGTTGTCGGTTATGCAATGGTGTTAAACATGATGATTGTTAAATATTTAGCCCCTTTTTTCTATTTAGGTTTTGTTTTAGGTGGATATCTAAATTTTAGTTTACTTTCATTTGGTATTTTGGGGGTTATTTTTGCCATTATTTATGTTCAATTAAACCCAAAGTTCAATGTAATAAAAACTAATAACGAAATTGGAAATTCAATGACAAATACCAACCAAATAATCACTGATGATGAATTAGAAGAATAATTTATAGGAAGTATATTATGAAAGAAATGTCAAAAACCATTCAAAAAAAAGATGTGATTAGTACTTTTATTCGTTCTAATTTCCAACAAGCTTCTTTTAATTATGAGCGTATTCATGCGCTTGCTTTTTGTGTGGATATGATTCCGACAATCAAACGAGTTTATCAAACCCAAGAGGAACAACGCCAAGCATTAAAAAGGCATTTAGCGTTTTTCAACACGACCCCTACAATGTGTGGGCCCGTGCTTGGTGTCACTATAGCGATGGAAGAAGCAAGAGCAAATGGCGCACCAATTAATGATGGAACAATCAATAGCCTCAAAATTGGATTAATGGGACCTTTAGCAGGGGTCGGAGATCCCCTTGTATGGGGTACATTACGACCTATTACTGCAGCACTTGGCGCATCTTTAGCACTCAATGGAAATATGGCAGGTCCATTATTATTTTTTATTTTGTTTAATTTCGTCAGACTTGCCATGAAATGGTATGGTTTAACCTATGGATTATCGAAAGGAATCGGTATTGTTAAAGATCTTTCAGGTAATATCTTGCCTAAACTGACAGAAGGTGCTTCTATTCTTGGTTTATTTATTATGGGCGTATTAGTGACCCAATGGACTTCAATAAATGTCCCTTTAGTTGTATCTAAAACTGCCGACACAAATGGTAATGAAATCGTTATGACAGTACAAGGTATACTCAATGACCTTGTACCAGGTTTACTACCGTTGGGTCTAACACTTTTAATGATGAAATTGCTCCGAAAAAAAGTCAGCCCAATTATCTTAATTTTTGCATTATTTACCGTGGGTATTATTGGCTATGGGTTAGGTATTTTAGCTTAAAATACAACTAAAAAGTCTTAAAAAGATATGTAATATTTTTAACTAAAGGAAATAAAACAAATTGTTATCAATACATTTTTCCTTACAACTGCAGGTATAACAAGGTGTTTATGCATTATTGAGTATAAATTTGTATCAAATTTATTTTATTAAAGAGGAATATATGAAAACGCAAGCTGTTCGATTATATGGGAAAAATGATCTTCGATTAGAATCTTTTGAACTTCCACCTATCACAGATGATGAAGTGTTAGTATCTGTCATTGTTGACAGTATGTGCATGTCTTCATTAAAGCTAGTAAATCAAGGTGAAAACCATAAAAAAACCCCACCAGATCTAGAAAACAATCCAATCATTATTGGACATGAATGCTGTGGTGATATTTTGCAAGTAGGTAAAAATTGGCAACATAAATTTAAACAAGGGCAAAAATATGTCATACAAGCCAACTTACAGCTCACTAATAGCCCTTATTGTGTGGGTTACTCTTATCCTAATATGGGGGGATGTGCAACCTATATGATAGTCAATCGCGACGTATTACAACAAGATTGTTTAATACCTTATAATGGAAAAACTTATTTTGAAGGTGCGTTAATTGAACCCTTATCCTGTGTTATTGGTGCTTTTAATGCTAGCTATCATTTGAAACCAAATAGTTACGATCATATTATGGGAATAAAGCCTAATGGTGAATTGCTTATATTAGGGGGAACAGGCCCTATGGGGATGCTTGCAATAGACTATGCTTTAGGGGGGGCGATAAAACCCAAAAAAGTGGTTGTCACTGGGCGAAACAAAGAAAAAATAGCACATCTAAAAACACTATATCAATCACGCAATGGGGTTGAACTTGAATTCGTCAATATATCTGAATGCGAAGATCAATTGTCTCTATTGCAAAATCAATCTTCCAAAAATTGTTTTGATGATATCTTTATCTTTTTACCATCAAAAGAGTTAATTCATTTAGCATCGCAATTATTAGCATTTGACGGTTGTCTGAATTTTTTTGCTGGCCCTCAAGATAAAAATTTCGAAGCAGAAATTAATTTTTATGATGTCCATTATAATTTTACTCATATTGTTGGAACATCAGGAGGAAATACTGATGATATGCGCTTAGCTGTTAAGTTAATTGAGTCAGGCAAGATTGAAGTTGCTAAAATTGTTTCGCATATAATGGGAATCGCTCAAGCCTGTGAAATAACTCAACGACAAGATAAAATTAGAGGTGGAAAAAAATTAGTTTACACTCATAAGCAATTTGAGCTTAAAAGTTTAGAATCGTTAACAGATAGTAGTGATGATGTAGCATTAAAGAAAATATTACATAAAAACCATAATATTTGGTCAAAAGAAGCCGAAGATTTTGTATTAAACAATTTTCCTGATATTGAGTCTTAATTTTTTTGTTATACTTTAATAGCATCAAGATGCCATAATATGAATTATCATTCATGACATCTTGATATTCTTTAAATAAATAGTGATTAAAAAAAACATGACTAATAAGATAATACGACCATGATCAATAATAACTTTGGTAACTACGATTTTGAGCAACACAAATTATTAATAAAAATAGCTCAACTCTATTATGAAGAAAATAAAACTCAATCCGAAATAGCCAAAATCGTTAATATACATAGATCAAGTATTAGTCGAATGCTAAAAGTAATACGAGAATTAGGTATTGTTTCTATCTCAATAAATTACGATCTACTTCCCAATATTGCATTAGAAGAAAAAATTCTTAATAAATATAATTTGAAACAAGTTATTGTTGTACCTGTCAATCAAAATGTTGATAATGACAGCAAAAATCAAATTGTTTGTAGTGTTGCTGCAAATGTATTAGTCAAAAATATTCATGATAACGATGTTATTGGCATTTCATGGGGACGCACAATTAATTATATTGTTAGCAGTTTAAAAAATGACAACACTCAATTCAATAATACGACTATTGTACCAATGATTGGGGGACCATCAGGAAAAATTGAAACAAAATATCACGTCAATAATATTGCTTATAAACTTTCGAATAAATTAAATAGTCAAGCTATACTGATTGATTACCCTGCCATTGTTGATACCGAGCCTTTAAAAATAGAAATTGAAAAAACTCAACATATGAAAGAGTTGAAAGATTGGTGGAGTAAGATAACAGTCGCGCTATTTAGTATCGGTTGTCCTGCTATCTCAAAAAGTTCAATTTGGTATGGGTTTTATGGAGAGTTGTTCCAAACGATTGCCAATAAAAATATTGTAGGTGATATACTATCCCGCTTTTTCGATCAAAATGGGCATGAATTAACGACGCCATTTTGCAATCAAATTATCGGAGTGACATTAGACAATCTGAAAAAAATTCCTTTAAAAATATGTGCAAGTGGTGATTGCGAAAAAATTAATAGTTTAAAAGCGGCACTAAATGCGAATTATATTGATATATTAGTAATTAGTGATGAAATGTCCGCCCAATTAATTAACTAATTTTTTCAACTAAAACGATTAGCAAATAGCCTTGGTTACTACACAATAATATTGTC
This sequence comes from Gilliamella sp. App2-1, assembly GCF_001690255.1. Taxonomy (NCBI): domain Bacteria; kingdom Pseudomonadati; phylum Pseudomonadota; class Gammaproteobacteria; order Orbales; family Orbaceae; genus Gilliamella; species Gilliamella sp. App2-1. The sequence goes on along the minus strand of NZ_LZGR01000022.1, from coordinate 27,306 downwards.
TATAAGGCTTAATACTATAAAAAGCTAAAAGATATCAAATATTAGAATTTTCGAATTTCTTTGATAATTATAAAGTTGTTTCTTTTTAATGGGCAAGTCTTCCACTTCTGCTGGATTAAAGCCTTTTTCTCTAAACCAGTGGATGCTACATGTCGTTAAAACAAAAACTTTTTCAAGCCCTAACTGGATTGATTTCTCCATTAATTTTTCAATGAGAATATCTCCTCGAGACGAATTACGATATTCTGGATGAATAGCCACACAGGCTATTTCGCCCATTTTTTCTTCAAAATAAGGGTAAAGCGCAGCACAACCAATTGTCATGTTATCTCGTTCAATAATGGTAAATTTATCAATTTCCATTTCTAATTGTTCTCGTGAGCGTTTGACCAAAATACCTTGCTCTTCAAGCGGACGAATGAGCTCTAAAATTCCACCGATATCGTTAATGGTTGCCGAACGAACCTGTTCAGAATGTTCCATCGAAACTTGTGTTCCAATACCATCGCGCGAAAATAATTCTTGTAAAATGGAGCCATCAATCAAATAACTTACTAAGTGACTTCGCCTAACTCCACTACGGCATGCTTTGGATGCTGCACGTAAAAAACGTGCTTCACTAGATAAATATTTGCCTTGTTGTTCTTTTTGTTTGACATAATTATCCGCATCAACAGGATAAAGGTCAGTAATAACCCAGCCTTGTTCATCTAAAACACCTTGTTCAGCACAAAAGCTGATTAATTTATCCGCTTTTAAGCGAATGGCAACTTCAGCGGCAACATCCTCAGATGCTAAATTAAAACTTTCACCAGTAACCGAAACACCAACTGGACTTAATAATACAATAGAGCCACGATCTAGCTGTTCCGCTATAGCCTCGTTGTTTATACGGCGGATTTTACCTGTATGGCAGTAATCAACACCATCATCTACACCCAAAGGTTGTGCAATCACAAAATTACCACTGATAACACTGATATGAGCACCTTGTAATGGGGTATTATTTAAGCTCATTGATAAACTTGCAGTAATATTAAGTTGTAATGATCCTGTAATTTGTTTAATGATGTCTAGTGTTGTTGCATCAGTAATGCGCGTATTTTTATGATATTTAGGTTCAATATTATGATTTTTTAAAGCTTCATCGATCTGATTACGAGCGCCATTGACAATAACAAGTTTAATACCAAGACTATAGAGTAAACCAATATCGCTGATAATACTTGAATAATTATTACTTTTTAACAGTGCACCCGTGAGTAAGATTACAAATGTTTTACCATGATGTGCATTAATATAAGGTACTGAATGTCTTAACCCATCAACTAACTCGGTTGTACGTTCTTTCATTTTTACAATCACCTTAAGTGAATATTTATTCATATTTTATGTGATTTTATTTGTTTTCATTCTAAAGGCAAGTAATATTTTAAGTATTTATAAATAATCTTAAAATTCACTATTAATAAAAATAAAAGCTTAAAATCGATGATTATTTGATTGAAAAATAACTGATTAACAAAACATTGATCTGTTAGTCACGAAGATTAAATTAAAATATAAAAAATGTTAGCCTAAAAAAGGCATGCCATATTAGCATACCTACAGCTTGTTGATTTCTTTTACTGCCATTTCAAAAATAACATCAAACAAGCCATTTAACGAAAAATAAGTTTATTATCTATTAATTTATCGTCATATAACCATAAATAATTAACAGAGCCACAATAATAATTGCTGAAACAGCAATGGTATATCTTATTTTTACTTTATACTTTTTCATTTCACCAAGCGAAAGATTTTTGTTTTTATTTTTGCCATGGTAATAATAATACAGAGGTAGACCAATCAAAGTCATTACTATTGAAGCAATTCCATTTATGGTTTGGTAAACTAACATACCATAAATAACATAAATCGCCCCTAACATTGCAATAATAGGAATTATTGGATAACCAATAACTTTATAAGATCTAGGCTCATTCGGATATTTTTTACGTGCAATCATTACACCAATAAACGTTAATAGATAAAATACCCAAATTGCAAACATTGAAATTTCGGATAAACGATCTGCATCAAGAAGCGTTGAATACAAGAAAGAAAAAACAATCAATACAATAATGGCATTAACCGGCGAACGACTATCATCATCAATGGAACTTAAATAACGAGCACCGATAATAGTTCCTCGCTCCCCCATACTAAATATAGTACGAGATAGAGTCATAACATACCCATTAATACCTCCCAAAATTGAGACCATAATGCCAACAGCAACTAAATTACCACCAAAATGCCCAAACATACGTTGTGATGCTACGGCAGAAGCATCATGACCAAGCGAAACCATTTCTTGCACAGGAAAAATTTTGAATAATGCAATATTAATACAGGCATAAACTATCACAAGAAAAACAATCCCCAAAATAATAGCCTTAGGTAATACTTTTGAGGGATTATGAATTTCGCCAGCAACTGACGCTACCTGTGCCCAACCATCGTACGCAAAAAGAGTTGCAAGAATAGCCACAGCAAAAGGGGCGTATGATTCAATACCTTGACCACTCGCCGTAAATAATACTACTTGACCATTACCTTTCCACAAACCAAATATGGCCAACAGCAATATAGGAATTAGTTTACAAACTGTAGCAATCGTTTGTAAATAACCGGCTTCTCTAACGCCAATAGCATTAATAAAGGCGATAAAACCCAAAACACCAGCGCTCACTGCCATTCGATAAGTATCATTAATGCTAAATAATAAACAAAATACTGAACTGAAATATCCAACCAACGCACCAACTAATGACGGAGCAAAAATAACAGTAATCATCCATCCATAAAGATGAGAAACTTTTGGACCATAAATTTTTTCAAGATAAACCAGCATGCCCCCAGTACGCGGAAACATGACGCCTAGTTCACAAAGTGTTAAGCCGCCACAAATAGAAAAAACACCTCCTATTATCCATGCTAATAGTGCATAATTATAATCACCAGTAGCTTCTAATACAGCTGGTGGTTTCATAAAAGCGCCTGCACCTAAAACCATTCCAACAACCAGTGATAATGCAGAAACTAAACCAAGATCTTTTCGCAAATTATTCTCTAAATTGTGATCTGCCATGAAGTTCCTCTTAAAACATATAAAATTAATGAGCCAAATTTAGTTATAATAGGGATTTATTCATAAAACACAAGAAAGATTAAAGTTTTTCATATAATAACCATAATAAATCAAATAAATAATTTTTTTATTTATAAAAAAAGCCAGCATAAAGCCAGCTTTTGAGTTAAAAATGAGGTTAAATTATTTAGTTTTCTTCATTTTCATATCAACAACCATACGACCTCGAATTTTACCTGCTTTCATTTCGTCGATCATATCATTAATATCTTCCAATGGTCTTTTTTCAACTATCGGTACAACCTTACCTTCAGCACTAAATTGAAATGCTTCAGCCAAATCTTCACGAGTACCAACCAGTGAGCCTAAAACTTGAATGCCATCTAACACTGTTTTAGGAATACTTAACTCCATATTTTCAGAAGGTAAGCCTAACGCAACAACACGTCCTAAAGGTCGTACTGAATTAATAGCCTGATTGAATGCAGTTTTAGTTACAGAGGTCACAACAGCACCATGTACACCACCTTCAGTATGTTCTTTAATATATGTCCCTACATCAGTCACTTTTTTAGGGTTAACAACTAAATCAGCTCCTAACTTTTTACACAAGTCTAATTGACTATCGCTATTACTAATAGCAACCACTTTATTGTTAAACACTTTTTTACCATATTCGATAGCGAGTGTTCCTAAACCACCGATACCAAATACAGCAAGCCATTGACCCGGTTTAGTACCGGCGACTTTAATGCCTTTGTAGGTAGTCACGCCTGCGCAAGTTACACTTGTTGCTTGTGCCGGATCTAATCCTTCTGGCACTTTTACTGCATAATCGGCTTTAACTATGCACTGTTCTGCCATACCGCCATCAACACTATATCCAGAATTTAATGCATTACGACAAAATGTTTCATGGCCTGATATACAATATTCACAAGTACCACAACCTGCATGAAACCAAGCAATACTAACACGATCACCAATTTTTAGGCTCTTTACATCAGGAGCAATTTTAGTCACAATCCCCACGCCTTCGTGACCGATAACACGACCTGGTTTTTTACCAAAATCTCCAGCCGCAACATGAAGATCAGTATGGCAAAGACCACAATACTCAACATCAACTAGAGCCTCACCGGCTAATAAAGGACGAATAGGGATATCTTTAATTTCGACTTGACCATCACACTCTTGCCTAATCACCGCTGCCTTCATTTTGTTCTCCTAAATAATTTTTAAAGTTAAAATATGATTAATTATTATTCTAAACTAATTATTTTGGAAAAATATGAGTAATTTCACAATTTTATTAAATAGCACTGATTATGTAATAATTTATATTAAAAACTAGTATTTTCTGAAATTTTTCGACAACATAAATTCGAATAACCGTTATAAACGAATGAAGTATACCGGTCAGAATTTATGATAAGTCAAGATAATAATAAATTTTCCACCTTCCAATTTCAATATACTATATTCTAACTAATAATGAAAATTCTATGGTTAAACTTCATTCTGTAATATATTTTTGGCTGTTATCATTAATTAATAAAAATAACTCAACTAATGCACTGATTCCAAACAATCCAACCAAATAAACATAAAACTAAATAAGTAAAAGCGTTAATCTGCTCGCAATAGCGTAGACTATATTGAACAAGAAGGCGCGCCACTATAACAGATTTGAGTCAAAAAATACTTTCACCATAAAATAAGCAAATAACTCAACATCAAAACCAGCTAACGAAGAAGCAATAATGATACGGTACGGATCGCTCACGAGCACTTAACTTAAATTATCATGGCATTACACAACAATTAAATTCGCTTAATTTGAGTATATCGTTAAAACCAGCACAAATGATGAATAAATAGCCAAACAAAAAAACTACAATGAAATATCTTATTAAATGGAGAGCTATAAAATGGCTAGAAAATGTATATCTCGCGGTAAATTCACACGTATGCAGCAATTATCAAACCAAGATGGCGTTATCGCTGCATTAGCAATCGATCAACGAGGTTCAATGGTGAAGATGATGGAATCTGCGGTTGGCAAAGATCGTTATAATATTGATATGGTGTATGAATTTAAGGAACTTGTCTCTCAAGAATTGACAAAATATGTCAGTGCAATTTTGTTAGATGAAGAATATGGCTTTAAAGGCATGGCTGCCAAAAATAGCAATGCTGGATTAATCATGTCATACGAAAAGACGGGCTATGACGCCAATACGCCAGGACGATTGCCCGATATTTTGCCAGAAGATTCATTACAACGTTTAATAAAAAAAGGCGCGGATGCCGCAAAAGTATTGGTTTATTATAATCCTGATGATCCTCAAGATATTTTAGATAAAAAACACGCTTTTTTAGAGCGTTTAGGCAATGAAGCTAGAGCCGCAGATATTCCAGTTTTTGTTGAGCCTATTGTATATGATAATGTAATAATTGACGATAAAAGCCCTGAATTTGCAAAAATAAAACCCCAAAAAGTCATTAATACCATTAAAGAGTTTACTAAAGAACAGTATTACATTGATATATTAAAAGTCGAAGTTCCGGTGTTATTTAAACATGTAGAAGGCTTTAACGATAACAACATAGTTGTTTACACTCAAAAACAAGCAGCTGAATACTTTAAACAAGCAAGTGATACGGCAACACGTCCTTTCATTTATTTAAGTGCGGGCGTACCAACAAAAACCTTCCACCAAGAACTCATTTTTGCTGGTGAGAATGGCGCAAAATATAGTGGTATTCTTGGTGGACGAGCAACATGGTTTGAAGGTGTTGCAAGCTATGCAAATGGAGGCAAAGAAGGTTTAAAACGTTGGTTAGATCAAACTGGTCGTGAAAATGTTGAACAGCTTAACAAGATATTAAAGCAATATGCGAAGCCTTGGTATGATATCTATGGTGGTAAAGATAATATTGAAGTGATTGATCTTAAATTAGGTAATTAATTAGCATAACTATCTAAAATAATTAATAACAAAAAGAACAGGGGTTTTATTCCTATTTTCCCTGTTCTCTCTTGTAATAATGTACAGTTTTATTTTCGACTTCTTAAGCATTCAATCATCCAATATAAAAAGGCTAATAGAAAAAACAACAAAAAAACCTGACTCACACCTAACAGTGCTTGAGGATATCCTATTTGCACAACGTTAATAAATCGATAAGGATATTGATTGGTATAATGACCTCGAATAAAAATATAAATGCCATATCCAATCATCGACAATAACGACCCCATAAAGACTTTTAAATCAATTCTTCGAAATGGCCCCCAAATAAACCAACTTAATAAACCCAAAGCGGGAATGACAACATGTAAACTCTCATTAGCAATTTTCAGTAACATATTAGGTGGTACATGAATATCTCTTGCCGCTAAGTTATATACAACAGCAGTTATAGTAACACCAATCAAACTATTCAAACGAAGCACTTTAAAACTATATTGATTGCAATTAGGATTGATAGCTAAACAAAAACAACTCAATGCCAGCATTAAATTTGATAAAACTGTAAAGAAACTATAATAATAAATTAATCGTTCTATTGAAGAATCTGGGTGCCAAAGATGAAACTTAGTGTGCCAATAAATACAAGTTTCCATGGCAATAATAGAGATAGCAAACAGAGCAATAAAAAGATTAACAATTCGCTTTAACATAATTCTCTTCAACCATAAATAGTGAAAATTGTAAAAAATAACCAAAAAAGTGCAGTATATAGTAATTATTTAATAAATAAAATAAAAATTTACAATAATGCATTAAATTAATCTATCTAATAATGATTGTCGAAAAATTTCAAAAATATGGCGTTTCCGTATAAAATACTACTTTTTAATAAAGATTTATATGAATATAAGGACTATACATAAAGTACTACAGCTGTTATAAAAAATAACTTATTGCCCAAAACTGCAACTTATTGACAGTTAGTATATAATGTTAGAAATAAATAGAATGTAGAGATGATTTTAATGTCTAACCAAGACACACTAGAACAAAATAAAATGCTAATAGAAAGGTTTTTAGATTCATTATGGTTAGAAAGAAACTTAGCTGAAAATACGATTGAATCTTATAGACTTGATTTGTTGGCATTAAGTCAATCTTTGCAACAGCAAAATGCCACACTTTTGAATGCCCAAATGTTTAATTTACAACACTTTTTAATGCAGCGAGTAAAAGATGGGTATAAAGCAAGTAGTTCAGCACGTTTACTTAGCGCAACTAAACGTTTTTTCCAATATTTATATCAAGAAAATTATCGAACAGATAATCCCTCTGCGATGTTGTCATCCCCCAAGCTTCCAAAAAAATTACCTAAAGATTTAACTGAATCACAGGTTGATGCACTACTTGAAGCACCAAGTATAGAAGATCCCATTGAACTTCGAGATAAAGCAATGTTAGAAGTGCTTTATGCCACAGGTTTACGTGTCTCTGAGTTAGTGAATTTAGAACTTAGTGATGTTAGTATACGCCAAGGGGTTGTAAGAGTGATAGGTAAAGGTAATAAAGAACGTTTAGTACCACTTGGTGAAGAAGCAGTTTACTGGCTTGAATATTATTTTAAATATGCTAGAAACAATCTTCTAAAAACAGGCCCTATAGATGTAATTTTCCCAAGCCGATTAGGCAAAAAAATGACACGACAGACATTCTGGCATAGAATTAAATATTATGCCATACTAACCGGTATCAATATTGAAGCGCTTTCACCTCATGTGCTTCGACATGCTTTCGCAACGCATCTACTTAATCACGGCGCAGATTTGCGTGTTGTACAAATGTTGCTTGGGCACAGTAGTTTATCAACTACACAAATTTATACACATGTGGCGACAGAACGATTAAAACAGTTACACAGTAAACATCATCCACGAGCATAATGCTCGAAAAAATAAGGATAATTGAATGAAAAGATTAGTTTTATGTTTAGGGTTAGCTTTAATTTCAACTTCAGTATTAGCAAATAATACTGATATTATAAATTCTTTAAATAAACTGGGTTACGATAGCAAAGAATTAAAAATTAATGATAGTCCAATTCAAGGATTTAAAAGTGTTATTACGCCTGAAGGTATTTTATATGTTACAGAAAATGGTAAATATTTAATTCAAGGCTCTATTTATGACGTACAAGGTGATGAACCTGAAAACATTGCCAATAGTATCAATCTTAATCTAATGAAATCAATTGAAAAAGATGCTATTGTTTATAAAGCTAATAATGAAAAATATATCATTTCTGTCTTTACTGATTACACTTGCCATTACTGTAAACTACTACACGAGAATATCGATAAATATTTAGAAGCGGGTATTTCAGTACACTATTTCGCATTTCCTCGAGCCGGAGCCGATAGTGAAGTTGGTAAAAATATGCAATCTATTTGGAGCATGGCTAACCGCAAAGCAGCATTTGAAAATGCATATAAAGGTAATACAATTTCACCAGCAAGTAGCATGATACCTTATGTAACACAACAATTTAATGTTGGTAAGAAACTTGGAATTAGTGGAACACCAGCAATTGTTTTACCTAATGGACAGCTTGTTTCAGGTTATGTGCCAGCAGATAAATTAATTAAAGTTTTAGATAAAAAACCAAATAATAATTAGACTTTTATCGCTATTGAAATTTAAATATAAGGTAAAAATACATGTTAGTACAAATGCACTAACATATAAAATATGAAAAGAAATAGAATAATTCGTCGCAAATTAGATGAAGTATATCCAGAATTTCCTGAAGATATTCCGTTATTATTACAGCGGATCTATGCTTTGCGTGGGGTTACTAGCATGCAAGAACTGGACTATACCACACGCAATCTGTGCCATTACGATAAATTAGAAGGTATTGAAAAAGCCGTTGAAATTCTTTATTTAGCAATGAAGAATAATGAACAGATTATGATTGTTGGCGATTTTGATACTGATGGTGCCACAAGCACCGCATTAACTGTCAAAGCACTTAAAAATATGGGTTGCCGATTTGTTGATTATATCATTCCAGATCGCTTTGACGATGGATATGGGTTAAGTGTTTCAGTTGTTAAAAAAGCTATTTCACAAAAAGCCAGGCTTATTATTACTGTTGACAACGGAATTTCCGCTGTTGACGCTGTTGAATTTGCGAAGCAATCAAACTTGTCGGTCATTATTACTGATCACCATTTATGCCCAGAACGGTTACCTAATGCTGATGCCATAATAAATCCTAATTTACCTAATTGTGTTTTTCCATCTAAGCATTTAGCTGGAGTTGGTGTGGCTTTTTACTTTATAATGGCTTTACGCGCAAAATTACGACAAGAGAATTGGTTCGTTGATAATAATTTGATCGAATATAATCTGGCAAATTTATTAGATTTAGTTGCGTTAGGTACTATTGCTGACGTAGTTAAACTTGATCATAATAATCGTATTTTAGTTCATCAGGGTGTAAATAGAATCCGAGCTGGTTATAGTTGTGAAGGAATCAAAGCCTTATTGCATATAGCTAAAAAGGATCCAACTTCTTTTACTTCAACCGATTTAGCTTTTTATATCGCCCCGCGATTAAACGCAGCGGGCAGAATGGATAATATGGCATTAGGTGTTCAATTATTACTTTGTGATAATTATGATTCAGCAATCAGCAAAGCTACTGATCTTGATAATCTCAATAACGATCGAAAGATAATTGAACAAACAATGCATAAAGAGGCTTTATCGTTTATTCAAAAAATTGAAAAACAAAACACATCAATTCCTAACTCGCTCGTGTTTTATCATCCTGAGTGGCATCAAGGCATTATTGGAATACTATCTACTCGTTTAAAAGATAAATATTATCGACCAGTTATATCATTTGCCTCAACACAAGATGGTTTTTTAAAAGGTTCTGGGCGCTCAATTCAGGGCGTTCATCTGCGTGATCTTATTGATGAATTAAGTCAGCAACAACCTAATTTAATTGTCAGTTTTGGTGGACACGCAATGGCTGTTGGATTAACCATACGCGAAGAAGATTTAGAACGTTTTAAAAGTAGCTTTATAACACTTTTAGATATGCGATTAAAACCGGAGCTACTAGAACCTATCATTGAAACCGATGGTGAAATAGATAGTCAATATTTTACTTACGAAATCGCTAAACAGTTAAAAGAATCAGGTCCATGGGGAGAAGGGTTTTGTACACCAACTTTTGATGGTGAATTTATTATTCATCAACAACGATTATTGGCAGAAAAACACCTTAAATTAGTATTAGAACCTCAAAATGGCGGTCCACTTATTGAAGGGGTATTTTTTAATGTCAATAGACAAGAATGGCCTGATAAAACGATAAAAAAAGTAAAAATCGTTTATCATTTAGATGTAGATGAATTTCGCGGCAACCAAGCACCACAATTACTGATTAGACATCTATGGCCTATCGCATAAGCAACTAGAATCGATTATAATTGCAAAATCACGCTGAATTTACATCTGATTGCCGGTCAAATCAACAATGATTACCCTACATCATCGATATAGAATTTATACAACGTTGAGGATTCAAAATGAATATTCATATTCTTGGAATTTGTGGCACATTTATGGCTGGAATTGCATTAATAGCCCGTTCTCTAGGACATAAAGTAACAGGTTCAGATAAAAACATTTATCCACCAATGAGTACACTTTTACAAAAAGAACATATTGATATCATTGAAGGATATGATCCATCACAATTATCATCTTCACCTGATTTAGTCATCATAGGCAATGCTCTATCAAGAGGTAACCCTTGCGTTGAATATATATTAGACAATGACATTCCTTATATTTCAGCCCCTCAATGGTTACATGATAATGTATTATGCGATCGTTGGGTCATTGCTGTTGCAGGAACTCATGGTAAAACAACAACCGCAGGTATGGTCAATTGGATTTTAGAAAAACAAGATTATAAACAAGGTTTTGTTATTGGTGGCGTACCAGGTAATTTTGATGTATCAGCAAGATTAGGGGAAGGTCACTATTTTGTTATTGAAGCGGATGAATATGATTGCTCGTTCTTTGATAAACGTTCAAAATTCATGCACTACTGCCCTAAAACACTTATCATGAACAATTTAGAATTTGACCATGCAGATATTTTTGATGATCTTAATTCAATTCAAAAACAGTTCCACCATCTAGTTCGTTTAGTGCCCGGCAAAGGGCTGATTATTGCACCACAAGAAGATGTAAATTTAAAACAAGTATTAGCTAAAGGCTGCTGGAGCAAACAAACATTTACTGAATCAAAAGTTGGTTGGTTAGCACAACGTATAAATAACGATGCAAGCCATTTTGCTGTGTACTATAACAATAAAAAAATAGGCGAAGTAAAATATTCATTAGTGGGAGAACATAATATGCATAATGCATTAATGGCAATCGCAGCAGCCCACAATGTGGGGATTGATCCTGTGGATGCTTGTTTAGCATTAGGTTCGTTTGTTAATGCCAAAAGACGGTTAGAACTTTACGGTGAAATTAATAATATCGAAATCTATGACGACTTTGCCCATCACCCAACTGCAATTTTAGCAACATTAGAAGCATTACGTAGTAAAATCGGAGCTAATCGTCGCATTTTGGCGGTACTTGAACCCCGCTCAAACACGATGAAATTAGGGATTTCTAAAGATGAGCTAGCACCAGTACTTGGGCGTGCTGACGAGATCTTCATCTTCCAACCTGAACATCTGTCTTGGTTAGTAGCCGATGTGGTTGAAGCTTGTATTCAGCCAGCTTACTGGACCGGCGATATTGATTTACTTGTTGAAATGATCACAAAATCAACTCGACCAACAGATGCAATTTTAATTATGAGTAATGGTGATTTTAATGGAATCCATAAAAAGATTTTAGAAAGCTTAAAAAAACAACAAATCAAAAATCAAGAAAATAACCACTAATCTAATAACAGCTTAATAGCAATATGCAACATGCCACATCGTGTGGTGTGGCATATCATACAAGAAGGATATTTCATGAATGAATCTACCGAAATGATTGCTATGTTATGCCGTAGAATAAAAATAGCAAGAATTGCGAAAAACTTATCTCAGCAAGAGCTTGCTAAAAAATCCAAAATTGGTATTGCAACAATAAAACGTATTGAGCACGGCGAATCTATTACATTACAAACATTAATTTCTGTTCTTCGTGGACTAGGTGAACTTGATCAGCTTAATAATTTACTTGCCTATAATGAAGTTATCCATATTACCTCAGCAGAACAGCCCAAACGAAAAAGAAAACAACGGGCTGCAAAAAATGAACAAATAAATGTGCTAACAGAGAATGATTTCTTGCGTTCTAAAGTTAACACCATGTGCTGGAAACATTAAATTGTATTTAATGTTTCGCCGTTTTTTCAATCGGCAAATTTGTTACTGCAATTAATGCCAACTTAATTACAATGAACCGTAATTGCCAGCCCACCACGTGATGTTTCTCGATATTTTGCATTCATATCTTTTCCCGTTTCATACATAGTTTTAATAACTTTATCTAAAGATACTTTTGCCGCAGTAATTCGTCTTAAAGCCATTCTCGTCGCATTTATCGATTTTACTGCAGCAATGGCATTGCGCTCAATACAAGGTACTTGCACTTGACCTGCAACCGGATCGCAAGTCAATCCTAAATTATGCTCCATTGCTATTTCTGCTGCCATACAAACTTGCTCAGGATTACCACCTAAAAGTTCAGTAAGTCCTGCAGCTGCCATAGAACAAGCAACACCAACTTCCCCTTGACATCCGACCTCGGCACCAGAAATAGAAGCATTTATTTGATAAAGTTGCCCTATTGCGCCACAAGTTAGGAAAAATCGGATATAAATATCAGGCGTAACCGGATTAATAAATTTATCATAATAAGCCAGCACCGCAGGTATAATTCCACATGCACCATTTGTTGGCGCAGTAACCACTCTTCCACCTGCTGCATTTTCTTCACTAACTGCAAGCGCAAACATATTTACCCAATCAATAATTACCATTGGATCACTAATAATCTTATCTTTGGCGTTAGATAATTGACGATATAATGAAAATGCACGACGAGGAACTTTAAGTGGCCCCGGTAATAATCCTTCAGTATTCATTCCACGTTTGATACATTCCAAAACAATCTGTCCAACGCGAGAAAAATACTCTTCAATTTCTTCATAAGAGTGTAATTGCAACTCGTTTTTCATCATAATACTAGAAATAGACAATGAATTATCTTCACAATGTTTTAATAGTTGTGCAGCAGAAGAAAATGGATAAGGAAGTGTTATAGTATCTTGTTTTTGCAGACCAAATTGCTCCTCTTCAACAATCTGACCACCTCCAACGGAATAATAAGTTTTTTGAAAGTGTAATGTATCACCTTTATAGGCACTCAACGTCATGCCGTTTTCATGTAATGGCAAAAATTTAGAATGAAACACCATACAACTATCCATAGGAAAGTCGATTTCATAACGTTTATTATAAATAGGTAAACGTTGAGTTTGGCTTAATTTTTCGATAAAAATAGGAATATTATCAATATTAACAGTATCAGGTTTTTCACCCGCTAAGCCCATGATAATAGCAATATCTGTTTGATGACCTTTACCTGTTAATGACAAAGAACCATAAACATCAGCTACAATTTTTGTTACTGATGACATCATATCATTATTAATTAGTTGATCTATGAATGCCTTCCCTGCTCTCATTGGCCCTACTGTATGTGAACTTGAAGGGCCAATACCGATTTTAAATATTTCAAATACCGAACTCATATTTTTTCCTTGTTGATGCCAAACATAAATTAATCGTGCTGGCCTAGTTATATCTTTTTAAACTTAATTGTGCTAGTTAATTGGCAAACAGCGTAACAATACAACTCATCACTTATCATAGTGATATTTAAACTTCACTTTTTAGATTATAAAATTAAGTTATTAATACCCATTAATTGTTAGCACTTGCTTTATTTATAGTTTATTTTACAGGTAAGTTATCTTATCCGATAGACTATTTTATCCCTCAACAGATTTCGACGGATTGTATCTATAAAATAAACAATACAGTAATTATCAATTAGCTAAAGTTTATAATAAATTATAGATAGCAGCTGAAATTGCAACAAATCCCATAATAACAATAAACACATTACTTGGTTTTCCTCGATATTTTGCCAATACTGGTAACTTATGAATTGCATAAATTGGCATCAAGAACAACAGTATAGCTAAAATTGGACCACCAAGTGATTCAATCAGCCCTAAAATACTTGGGTTCAGAGTTGCAACTCCCCATGCCGTTACAAACATAAATACAATAGCAAGTTTATCAAGCTTCTTTTCTGAAATGGTTCTATTACGACTGCGTAATACTTTACTAACGATACCATTAAAACCTTCTTTACCGCCTAGATAGTGCCCTAAAAACGATTTAGCCATTGCAATAAAAGCAATTGGCGGACCAATGTACTCAATGACGGGTGAATTAAATCGATTAGCCAAATATGATAACGTCGAAATATTTTGAGCTTTTGCTTCTAAAAGTTCTGCTGGCGATAAACAAAGAGCACAACTAAAAACAAAAAACATGACAGTCACAACCATCATTATATTACTTGCAGCAATAATTTTAGTACACTTTGGTTCTACATAAACTTCACTATATTCTTTACGTTTAGCTACCGCTAAAGATGAAATAATTGGTGAATGGTTAAAGGCAAACACCATAACAGGAATAACTAACCAAAGAGTCATTAAAATACTTTGTCCACCCTCGCTACCACTACTGTTAAAAGATAAATTAGCAAAAATTTCTCCATTCCATTCAGGTATTAAAAATAAAGCTAAAATCATTAAGATGACGATGAATGGAAAGACCAATATTGACATGACTTTAACAATAAGTTCCTCTCCAAAGTGAACAATTAACATTAAAAATGCAACTAAAAAAAATGAAAGTAAAGCTCGTGGTAGTGATTCCATTCCCAGTTGATGAACCATAAAGCTATCTACCGTGTTGGTAATGCCAACACTATAGACTAATAATATTGGGTAAATTGCAAAAAAATAAAGTCCCGTTATCCAGTTTCCTGCAGTGCGTCCAAAAGCTTCTTCAACCACAACGGTAATATCTCCTTCACGACTTTTGCCTGATAATACAAAACGGCACAAAGCTTGGTGGGCAAAAAATGTCATTGGAAAAGCAAGAACCAACATTACCAATAATGGAATTAATCCACCAATGCCCGCATTAATCGGTAGAAAAAGCACTCCAGCGCCAATCGCAGTACCATAAAGGCTAAGCATCCATAATGTATCACTTTTACACCATTTAGGTAATTTTGATTCACTCATTGAATTCGTTACATTTTCGTTAGTCATTAACTTATTCATCTTGTACTACTCCTTAATCTAAAATACTGTATCTATAATATCAATTTAACGACTATTACAAAGTGATCCTTATCACACAAACAACAAACAAAATAAATATAATCAACATGATAAAAAATATCCACTTTGATACTTAACGAATTCAAAATAACTAAAGTATCAATTTTAATTCAAAAATAGATAAAATAAGTTACCGTTCTAACGCCAATTAACTTAGGGTTAAATAAAAGTAATTAGGGATTAATACAAAAAAATCGACATTTATATTCCAAAAATGATTTACGGTTGCCCCATAACCTAAAAAACTTTTTCTTAATGTTGCCTTAGTGTTTTAACTTTAATTTTATATTTAAAATAGCGATAAAATTACTTTAGTGTTGTGCTTGGTACTGCTAAACTAGCTCACATTTTTATTATATTTATAAATAAATTATTTTCGGGATAAATTTATGCGAACCAGTAAATATCTTCTTTCAACGTTAAAAGAAACCCCCGCTGATGCAGAAGTCATTAGCCATCAATTAATGTTACGTGCCGGCATGATCCGTAAAGTGGCTGCGGGTTTATATACTTGGCTTCCCACTGGTTACCGAGTCCTTAAAAAAGTAGAAAATATTGTTCGTGAAGAGATGAACAAAGCAGGAGCAATAGAAGTATTAATGCCGGTCGTACAACCTGCTGATATTTGGCAAGAAAGTGGGCGTTGGGAACAATATGGTCCAGAACTATTACGGATTAAAGACCGTGGTGATCGTGATTTTGTGTTGGGCCCAACCCATGAAGAAGTGATTACTGACTTACTCCGTAATGAAGTAAGTTCGTACAAACAATTACCACTTAATGTTTATCAAATTCAAACTAAATTTCGTGATGAAGTGCGCCCTCGCTTTGGTGTGATGCGTTCGCGTGAATTTATAATGAAAGATGCCTATTCTTTCCATA
This sequence comes from Gilliamella sp. App2-1, assembly GCF_001690255.1. Classification (NCBI taxonomy): domain Bacteria; kingdom Pseudomonadati; phylum Pseudomonadota; class Gammaproteobacteria; order Orbales; family Orbaceae; genus Gilliamella; species Gilliamella sp. App2-1. Next base: position 10,781 of record NZ_LZGR01000022.1, on the reverse strand, counting down.
CCACACAAGAATCATTGCAAGAAACTTATGATGATATGTATAAAGCCTATAGCGCTGTGTTTACACGCGCAGGTTTAAACTTTAGAGCAGTGCGCGCTGACACAGGATCGATTGGTGGTAACTGGTCACATGAGTTCCAAGTATTAGCTGACAGTGGTGAAGACGACATTGTCTTTTCAACAGAATCGGACTATGCGGCTAATATCGAAATGGCACAAGCACAAGCACCAATGCAAAAACGAGCAGAGCCAACTAAAGCCATGGAACTGGTCGATACCCCAAATGCCAAAACCATTGACGAATTAGTCGAACAGTTCAATTTGCCGATCGAAAAAACTGTAAAAACTTTAATGGTTAAAGCCACCAAAGAAAGCGGTCACCAATTAGTCGCTTTATTAGTTCGAGGCGATCATACTTTAAATGAGATAAAAGCTGAAAAAATTGATATTGTTGCCTCGCCACTGGAGTTTGCAACTGAAGAAGAAATTCGCGCGTTAGTTGAGGCAGGACCGGGATCATTAGGTCCAATTAACTTAAATATGCCAATTATTATTGACCGTGACGTGGCTGTGATGAGCGATTTTAGTGCTGGTGCCAATATCGATCATAAACACTATTTTAATATCAATTGGGAACGTGACACTGCTTTACCTCGCATTGAAGATATTCGCAATGTGGTTGAGGGTGATATTAGCCCTGATGGCAAAGGGACATTACAAATCAAACGAGGGATTGAAGTTGGGCATATCTTCCAACTTGGTACAAAATATTCACAAGCAATGAAAGCCACAGTGCAAGGTGAAGATGGGCAAAATCATGTCATGATCATGGGGTGTTATGGGATTGGTGTTAGTCGAATTGTAGCAGCGGCTATTGAACAATGCCATGATGAACGTGGTATTGTTTGGCCAGAAGCCATTGCGCCGTTTAGTGTCGTGATTATTCCAATGAATATGCACAAATCAGAAAAAGTCCAAGAAACAGCTGAAAAACTTTACGCTGATCTACAAGCTGCTGGCATTGAGGTACTCTTTGACGACCGTAAAGAGCGACCGGGTGTGATGTTTGCTGATGCTGAACTTATTGGTATTCCTCATACGATTGTCATTGGTGAGCGCAATCTTGAAAATGGCGAAGTTGAATATAAATCCCGTGCTGGCGGTGACAAAGAAATGGTAAAAACAGATAATATTATTGAATTTATCAAAAATTGTTGTCATAAGGCATAATAAACTCGATTATTAAAATCGAAATAACAACAACCGTATTAATACGGTTGTTGTTATTTGCAAAGATAATGTTTTTAAAGATAAGTCGAAATTAAACTATAAATGTGTTGATCGTAAAAAGTATCATTTAAATACTCAGCTTGCTTAAGTGTACCTTCATAGCTAAAACCACATCGCTTGGCCACTTCATTGCTTTGCCTATTTTCAACAGAGCATTTAATAACGAAGCGTTTAATGATTCGCTTTGTCGCATAATATTTTGTTAGAGCATTAATGGCTTGTGACATGACCCCTTGTCCTTGAACTCGGCTATCTAACCAATAACCAAGGTAGGCTGTTTTATTATTTTGATCGATTTGATTAAAAGAAAGCATCCCTACAGCATGATTATTCAACATAATGACATAATTTTTTGACTGATTATTCTGAAGTTTTGCTAAACAAGAATCTAAGAAATCAGCGGTATCTTTTGGGTGAATCACAAACTTAGGCCATGCCATAAATTGGCTAAAATAATCTCGGTTAAAATCTATAACACGATACAACTCAGCAGCGAGCTCTTTTGCTGGTGGTTGTAGAGAAATATGTTTATTAACATAAATACTCGCTTGTTTGGTATTGTTCATGTTTATTTCTTTCTTTTTTATGCCTAAATGTTTAATCTTATGGTTGGATATAGTGGTTGTAAATGTAAAATTTTTGTTGGTAAATATAAAACAAGAATGGCATTTTGCTTATGATCGGGTTATTTTCGTTGCCACAATTTTTAATTTTTCGATATTAATCGCTTGGATAAAGCCCCTAATATGATTAGAGGCTATAGTAAGTATGCTTAATTTTTTGCATCCACTTTAGGTTTAGCTACATAATTATAAATAACTAATATGGCAAAAATAGCCATAAAAATACCCATTATCATATCTTTGTTAAACCATTTAGCCATATTACCAAGAATAATTCCAATACCACAAAAATCGACATCCGAGAAAGTCGTATTAGCAAAACCTAGTGATCCTAATACTGGTAATAGCATAACAGGCAAAAATGTGACTAATAAACCATTCGCAAACGCCCCTAGCATTGCCCCACAACGTCCTCCCGTTGCATTGCCAAATACACCAGCAGTAGCGCCACAAAAGAAATGGGGAACAACACCCGGCAATATGAGGACTAAGTCTAATTGCCCTAGAACAAATAATCCGACTAAACCACCAAGGAAGCTAAATAAAAAACCAATGAGTACTGCATTAGGTGCATATGGGAATACTACAGGGCAATCAAGAGCCGGTTTGGCATTAGGGACTAATTTTTCCGAAAAACCTGTAAAGGCAGGTACAATTTCAGCTAGAATTAATCGTACACCTTGAAGAATAATAAATACCCCAGCAGCAAAAGTTATTGCTTCTATAATTGCATAAACTAAATAATTATCACCTTTACTGAGATTGGTTTCGACATAGCTTGCACCAGCAGATATTGCTAAAATGAGATAGATAATCATCATTGTTAATGAGATTGAAATTGAGCTATCTCGCAAAAAGCTTAAGTTTTTAGGTAAATTCATCTCTTCGGTTGAACGAGAGTTTTTACCCACAGCTTGTCCAAGCCACCCTGCTAACACATAACCTAAAGTACCAAAATGTCCAAATGCAACATCATCATTACCGGTAATCTTACGCATATGTGGTTGTGCTAACGCAGGGAAAAATGCCATAATTAATCCCAGAACTAATGAACCTGTGAACACGAGTTGCCAGCCTTGAAAACCTGCTACGGTTAAAATAATACTAATCATACAAGCCATATAAAACGTATGATGCCCTGTCAAAAAAATAAATTTTAAGCGTGTAAACCGTGCGACCACAATATTGGCGATCATACCCAATGCCATAATTAATGCTGTTGCTGCACCGAATTCATTTAATGCCATAGAAACAATGGCTTCATTATTAGGAATGATACCTTGTAATTTAAAAGCTTGTTCAAACATTATGCCGAGTGGGGTAATTGCACTAATCAGTACACTTGCACCACCACTTAATACCAAAAAACCTAAAATTGTTTTAACTGTGCCTTTTACGGTATCAGCAAATGATTTATGTTGGGCAATGAGTCCAACCAACGCAATTAAACCGACTAATATCGCAGGTACTTTTAAAATATCTACAATAAATTTTACGATTTCTTGAATCATGGCAACACCTCATAGGTTGATTAGTACTTAGCAAAATGTTCAACAAGTTTTGATTCTAAATCATTGATATCAATAATATTGTTTAGTACAACTAATTTATTGTCAGGAATACCTGAACTGGCAGCTAAATCTTTTGTCATGACAAATACATCAGCTTGATCTGGTGTTGCTGAAGCAAGATCGGCATGTGTGACCTCTGCATCAATGTTTAATTTTTTAAGAACTTTTTTGATGTTCATTTCAACCATAAAGCTACTACCAAGACCCGAACCACAAACAGCCATAATTTTCATTTTGTTTATCCTTTTATTGAGTTTAATTAAATTTAATAATGGTTGATAACAGACAATATTTGAGCAGGGGTTTGCGCATTAAAAATTGTCTGGATATCATTTTGTGTACCAAATAGTGTTGCCAATTGAGTTAATATTTCAATATGGCTAGTACTATCACTTGCTGCTAATAAAGTAATTAAATAAACAGGATCATTTTCTTCTGAATTAAATTTGACGCCGTCTTTGACCAATAGCATTGATAGACCCAATTGGTTTACGCCCTGTTCTGGTCTTGCATGTGGCATCGCAATGCCAGGAGCCAAGACATAATAAGGGCCAATTGATTCATGTAATTTGAAAATGGCTTGAATATAATCGGGTGAAATAGCGTTATTTTGTAATAACGGTTTTGCACAAAGTTGTATCGCTGTTTGCCAATCCTCGATTGAATCAACAATATTGACCGTTTGGCTAGTTAACCATTTTGCTAACATTTTTCCTCCGCTAAATTTGATCTCATTGAGAGCTTATTAGGAAATTAACACACCGCGTAATAATAGAAATAAAAAAAAATAAGAAATGTGATAGCGCTATCAAAGTTGATGAAATTTTCAGCCATTATGTGATGTAGTTATCATTTTCAATAAATTAATCAGAAACGTCTACTTTTGCCGAATAATATGATTTAAAAGATTGTGATTTAAAAGACAGATCCATAACCTTTTATGAGGTTATGATACATCCACTGTTAATTGGCTATCATTGACATGCAATTGGAGTGAAAGATGCAGGATATAAAAAAACGCAGAAGTACAGGACAGGTTACTTTATTTGATGTGGCTAAATTTGCGGGTGTTGGCTCTATGACGGTATCTCGTGCTTTGCGTAGCCCAGAGCTTGTCTCTGATAAACTTCGTAAAAAGATTCAAATTGCCATTGATACGTTAGGCTATAAACCAAATGTTGCAGCTAGCTTATTAGCATCCGCATCGGCTAATCAGGTCATCGCAATTATAACGACAAAGATCTATGATCACGCCACTCAAATATTACTTAATGTGTTACAAGCAAGCTTGGCACAAGAAGGATATACCATATTAATCATTGAATCTTACCACTACCTTAAATGTGAATCACAATTATTAAATACACTATATAGCCATAATCTTGAAGCAATACTCCTTTTTTATGTTGAAAGTGATGATTTTATTCGACAAGTAGCTCGAAATAAAACCGTTCAAGTTATGAGTATTGGCAAGCAATATGATGAATTAACCAATCTGAATGTGGGATTGGATGATAGTTTAGCAATGTATATGTTGACTGAACATGTGATCAAAAAAGGTTATCGATCTATTGGTTTGCTTTGTGCTAACCAGCAATACTACCTTTTTCAACAACGGTTACATGGCTGGCATAAAGCAATGCTAAATCACCATTTATCTACGCATAGGATTATGCATGCTGCAAAGCCTGCTAATTTTAGCACAGGAAGTAAATTACTACCGGATGTACTTTTGAACTGGCCTGAGATCGATGCCTTAATTTGTACGACTGATGAATTAGCATGTGGTGTGCTTTATGAGTGTCAACGGCGGCATATTGGTGTTCCATATCAATTAGCGGTAAGTGGGTTTGGCGATAGCGAGTTTAGCAAAGTCAGTTTTCCACCATTAACAACCGTTGCGCAGCCGTCTAAGCAAATTGGCAAATATATAGCTAATTTATTGTTAAATCAGTTAAGAAATGAAACTAATTACCAATCAGACTTATCAGTATTAGTGCCAATGATTCAATCAAGAGCTAGTTTATAGTTTTTGTTAGTCTGAAATAATAAAATGAAGTGTGCTGACTTGATAAGTATCGCTGCTTTGATTGTATTGCAAAAACAGTATTAGCTAGCTTTGTACAAAGCATCATCCATTTAAATTCAGCCAAAACAGGGGTAAATAAAAAAGCCTACTCAAATGAGTAGGCTTTTTTATGAAATTGGTCGGCGAGAGAGGATTCGAACCTCCGACCCACTGGTCCCAAACCAGTTGCGCTACCAAGCTGCGCTACTCGCCGTTAGGAAGCGCATAATACTGCGCTAACTAAAAAGTGTCAATACTTACTACAAAAAATTATGCTTGTTATGTATTTATTTTGATAAAGGTGCAGGCGTTTTGCCAATGCGTTGATAAAATTCGACAACAAAATCTTCGTAACGTTTGTTGGCAACCGCTTCACGAATTTCTGCCATTAAGCGTTGATAATAACGTAAATTGTGGATGGTATTTAAACGTGCACCTAAAATCTCCCCACATTTATCTAAGTGATGAAGATAAGACTTTGTGTAATGTTTACAGGTATAACAATCACAATGCGGATCAAGCGGTGTGGTGTCGTCTTTATATTTCGCATTACGGATTTTAATCACCCCCTCTGTGACAAATAAGTGCCCATTACGCGCATTTCGCGTCGGCATCACACAATCAAACATATCAATCCCTCGGCGTACACCTTCAACTAAATCTTCAGGCTTACCCACTCCCATTAGGTAACGAGGCTTATCGGCAGGTAATTGTGGACAAGTACCTTCTAAAATTCGGTGCATATCTGCTTTAGGCTCGCCAACCGCTAATCCCCCAACAGCATAGCCATCAAAGCCAATTTCGGTTAACCCTTTAATCGAGATATCACGTAACTCCTGATGTATACCACCTTGCACAATACCAAATAGCGCATTTTTGTTGCCTAATTCATCAAATCGCTGGCGACTTCGTTTTGCCCAGCGCAATGACATCTCCATTGATTTTTTGACATAATCCCACTCAGCAGGAAAGGGCGCACATTCATCAAAAATCATGACAATATCTGAACCTAAGTCGTATTGAATTTCCATTGATATTTCAGGTGATAAGAAAATCGAATCGCCATTAATCGGATTACGAAAATAGACGCCTTCTTCTTTAATCTTACGAATATCTCCAAGGCTGAAAACTTGAAACCCACCCGAATCGGTTAGAATTGGGCCATGCCACTGCATGAAATCATGTAAATCACCATGTTTCCTCATAATTTCTTGGCCTGGTCTTAACCATAAATGGAATGTATTACCAAGTAAGATTTGAGCGCCGGTTGCGGCAACCTCCTCAGGTGTCATACCTTTTACAGTGCCATAAGTACCGACAGGCATAAATGCAGGTGTTTCAACAGTATATTCGACCCCGCGACGATCGAACTTCATACGTCCTCGACGAGCTAATCCGTCGGTATTATCTAATTCAAACTTCATTTCTTATTAACCTCTTGCGACCAAATAAACAGTTTGGAGCGAATTATTGTTATAATACGTAGCCGTATCATTAATTTGCAGGGCCTAGTTTATCGCGCCTGACTGGAATAAACAATATTTGAAGAGGCTTTGAATCGTTTGAAACGTATTATTTTATTCTTGTTGTGTTTGTTGATGTTTTTAATCACTGGCTGTCAGATCCAAGATAAGACTTATCCAAAAGTCATTACCTCCGAACGGCTTAAATCGCTATCTGAAAATGATATATTCGCCATTAGTGAACTTGCTTGCATTGAAATAGATAAGCGAGCAGTGATTCCTGCTGACGATCATGCATTAAACCAAAGGCTAAATAAAATTGCTAACACCTTACCCACAAAAGCGAATAATATTGAGATAAATTATAAAGTCTATATTAATACCGAGCCTAATGCATGGTCTACCGCTAATGGTTGCATACGTGTCAACAGTGGCTTAATAAAATTGTTAAATGATAATGAGTTACAAGCAGTGCTTGCTCACGAACAGGCGCATATAGCACTCAAACATGCAGTTAGTTTATTTCTACAAGCCCCTTATATTGAATTTACTGATAACATTGAAGAACTTGTTATTATTGCTAAAGAAGAAGTTGCTCAACAATATGAAATCGAAGCTGATAATTATGCATTTGATTTATTAGAGAGTAAAAATATTGATCCGATGAGTTTAGTTGAAATGCTAGTAAAAGTGCCTATTCATTCAACAAATAATCCAACATCTCACCCTTCAAGCAAAAAACGCATAACGAATATTATTAATAGGATAAACGGTAAATAAATATCTGGATAGTTAATTGAAAATAGCCAATCTGATTTGAGGTTAGTTCAAATCAGATTGGCTATCTATTTAATATTTTATTAAGATTGATTATTCAGATCAGTGATAAACATAGCATCACCGTAACTAAAAAATCGATAGTTTTCTTTAACTGCATGTTGATAAGCATTCATGGTATTTTCGTAACCAGCAAATGCAGAAACAAGCATAATCAACGTTGATTCAGGCAGATGAAAATTGGTGATGAGGGAGTCGATGACCTTAAACTGGTAGCCTGGATAAATAAAAATTTGGGTATCGGCAAAAAAAGGTGTGATTTTACCTGTTCTTTGTGCGGCGCTTTCTAAAGCACGAACAGATGTTGTCCCCACAGCGATAACTTTATTGTTTCTTGCTTTACATGCTAATATAGCATTCACAACGGACTCAGGTACTTCTGCATATTCTGAATGCATAATATGCGCTTGGATATTTTCGACTCTAACTGGCTGAAAAGTTCCTGCTCCAACGTGTAAAGTCACAAATGCCATTTCAACTCCTTTTTGTTTTAGTCTTTCTAATAAAGGTTTATCGAAATGAAGACCGGCAGTGGGGGCTGCGACTGCTCCGGGCACTTTACTATAGACAGTTTGATAAACTTCACGATCTTGTTCATCATCTGGACGATCGATATAAGGCGGTAATGGAATATGGCCAATTTTATTTAAAATGCTCAGTACATCATCGGGAAACTGCAATTCAAATAGAGTATCGTGGCGTGCTAGCATCGTAACATGAGTTGACGCATCTTCTCCTAATATCAGTTCAGCGCCTACTTTGGGTGATTTCGATGCCTTAATATGCGCAAGCGCTCGGTTACTATCTAATATCCTTTCAATTAATATTTCGATTTTTCCTCCTGAAGCTTTTTTTCCATACACGCGAGCAGGAATAACCTTTGTATTGTTAAAAATAAGTAAATCACCCGGATTTATTTTATCGATAATATCAGTAAATATATTATCTTCAACTTTACCTGTATGACTATCAAGTGATAAAAGTCGACATTCACTTCTGGTTTTTGAAGGATGTTTGGCAATCAGTTCTTTTGGAAGATAAAAATCAAAATCGGATAGTTGCATAATTAGGGTCCTCAAAAAATGAGGCATTAGTCTAAAGCCCCCATAATGCCTAATCAAGTAATTATTCATTGATTATTATTAAAGTTACGTTAAAATTCTTCGAACTAACGAAAGTGAGAAAAATGAATTATGTTAATATAAGGAAAAAAGTATGAAAACACATCAAAAAACATTGTTAGTTGCACTACCTTTAGTTGCTGCAATGTCACTAGTTGGTTGTAAAAATCTGAGTGTAGATGATCTAACTAGTCTTGGCATGAAAGGTTTGAAAGCTGCTACTCTCAGTGATAATGATGTAAAGGAAGTAGCTAAACAAGCTTGTGCGGAAATGGATGCTGAATCAAAAATAGCTTCAGAAAAAAGCCCTTATACTAAACGATTAAATAAAGTCGCTAAATCACTTGGTAACAATTTAAACGGTACGCCAATTAACTATAAAGTATACATTACAAAAGAAGTTAATGCTTGGGCTATGGCTAATGGTTGTGTTCGTGTTTATAGTGGTTTAATGGACATGATGACTGACAATGAAATTGCAGGTGTTTTAGGTCACGAATTAGGTCACGTTGCTTTAGGCCATAGTAAGAAAGCTATGCAAGTTGCTTATGCAACCGAAGTAGCACATGATACTGTTGCTATATCAGGTAATGCGGCTGTAGCTAAATTATCTAAATCTTCACTAGGCGCTTTAGCTACCTCGGTTATTAATGCTCAATTTTCCCAAAGTCAAGAAAAAGAAGCAGATAACTACTCTTTTGATTTTCTAGTAAAAAGAAATATCGATCCATCAGGTCTTGCTTCAGCGTTTGATAAATTAGGTGGTGGTGATGCTTCAATCTTAAGTAGCCATCCTTCCTCATCAGATCGTGCTGCTAATATTCGTAAAAAAATTGCAGAAATGAAAAAATAAATGCTGTAATTGTTATAAATTTGAAAGGCCATTAATGGCCCTTCAAATTATTGACAAAACTAGATATAATTCGAGTTTTATCTTTAGCAAAAGAATAAGTTTTTAATTTGGATGCCATAGAGCGTAACTAAGTAATAATCTAAAAAGGTAATAAAAATAACTTTATCGTTTCCTTTCTCTGGCATGACCTCTGTACTCCACCGCAAATATGCTTACTCAGCAAATATCCTCGCTCTTTTCTTTATCATCCATTCCCAAATATGACGATAGCTGTCCTCAAAGCCACTGGGCCGGTTACATTCACTTTGATGTTTTTATCTTTAACTTCCGTCCTTGGTATTAATGTTGCTTTTTCCTTCTGTCCAGTTTTTTGCCTTAATGGCTCTATTTAAGACTTTTATCTATTGATTGGGTTCAACAATACATTGCTCATTAAGGCTTTTCCCTTATTAGGGTTTACTTTGAAATGGATGCAGTCAGTACATAGTACTCAACCAATATCAGCTGTTAGGCAATCGATTGCTCTATAATATTAACATCAGTCTGTTCATAAATTTGGTTGTCATTAAACTAACGGCAGCGATTTTAACTTAACGTGGAGTCATCCATTACTTTTTGTTAATCCTATAACAAGAAACCAGCGTTCAACCGGATTAACCTGAATATTTTTATAACAGTTGTTATTCAAGTGAAAATACCAAAAAGATAACCTAACAACATAATTTTGGAGAGTCTTAAAGATTCTTCTGCTGAGTGACTATTATTTATAACAATAAAGTAGAGCCACTTGCTTGCAAATAAATTCAAAACCAATGAATTAGAAAAACGCGTGCTTCAAACGAAATTTTTTCTGTTTTTTATGGTATTCATGATGTGGGTTTTCTCAATATTAGTAAATATAACTGGTCAATAAATCATTTTATAAATTTATTTTAATGTTAAGTTTTTTTATATTT